>DATAHE010000030.1:0-8966 GCA_036263355.1 Steroidobacteraceae bacterium
ATGTCGCGTGATAACCCGATAGCGAAACCTTTAATTGAGAAGCGCCGTTACTGTGAACGTACTTGCTCCACAGCGATGCATGTTTCAGATCTTCCGGTAATTGCCATGGACCATCATAGGACTTGAGTTGCGCCAGCGTCGTTAACTTGCCACCGAATGTTGCGACGGTGCCGCCACCCGCTAGTCTGCGCCATCCATATTGGCCTGCCTCTGCTGCAACGAAAGGCTCTGATAGCTGATCGATGGTTGTCATCAACGCAGAACCTGCCATGGAAAAATCACCATTGTCTGCACGATAAGGTCCCTTGCGATATTCAATGCGTTCAACAGCTTCTGGAATCAGACCATTCACATCCAGATAACCCTGGCCATGACCATGCGAGCGCAGGTTCCACGGCACATCATCGATATACGCTGAGAAGTCGGTGCCATGATCCAGATTGAAGCCACGCAGAAAATATTGATTGGCTTTGCCGCTGCCGGAGTGTTGAGCGGCAATCATTCCGGGCACCGCTTCAAGCAAGTCAGCGACGCGCAGCATGGGGCGCACTAACAAGTCATCGCCGCCTACCGCTCCTTCACTGGCTGCCGATGCGATGCCAATCAATGCTTCACCGCGTGCAAAGACGACTACTTCATCCAACGCAGCGGCATCAGTCGAGCTATTCATTGCCAGATCAGCCGATGCAGTGTGACTCAGTAACAGCGCTGCAGCAAAGGCAATGGAACGGCAACTTACGAGATGAGTTTTTGTTGATAGATCAGGTGTCGGCGAAATAATGTGCTGGATTTGATAAGCGTTCATGCGAGTGGGTGTATAAGAAAAGTAAGGCCTCGTTGCGAGGCCCTATGGTCGAGGAACAGCTTTGCTGTCAAGGAGCCGCAGGCTTCGGTGGCGGAACGGCAATGTGAACCGCGCGATGACCACCTTCCTTCTCATAACTATCGGATCCCACTGCACCAACGACTTTAAAGCCCTTACTCGCCAGCAGGTCAGCTGCCTTACCAGCACGACCGGCATGATTGGAAACCGTGATGATCTTGCGGTTCTTCGGAATCCAGCTGGTGGAGCTTTCCAGTTGCGATAGCTGAATACTCAGATAAACCGGGAAGCCACCGACGTTGCTTACTTCATCGGGCCGACGTACATCAATCAGCAGTATCTGATCGGGTTTGTCCAGCCATTGGTCCAGTTCGGTAACGGTCAATACATGTGCCTTAGACGCAGGTGCCGACGCTGCGGGTTGTTGAGCCACAGCGGACAACGACAGAGCGAGCAATCCACCAATCAATAGCATTTGTTTCATTTGTCTTCACCTTTAGTTACACGGGTTAATAAAATTTTTGTGCTTCGTCACTGATGTTGTTGAAACACGGTGACAACTACTAAGCAGCTTGCGTGCCACTCCTCGGTAATAAACTGTTGGAGCAAAGACAAACCCCTTAACGCCATGAAGAAAACCATGTATTCGGTCGGCGAGATACGGAGTGATGAATCGGAGTTGATGTTGAATTTTCAGCAGTTATCTTTTGTAACTGTTGATAGATACACACCGTGAGATCGTCACTGATGCAGCGAAAACAAGTTCGCAGGAAATGGAACTTGGATATATTGCGATTTATTGCGCCTTTCGGTGTGTTTTCTGTTCGCAGCAGCTGGCTTGATGAAATTGGCACATTCCCTGCTTTGTATGAATCACTTGGTGTTTCAACGAAGGGGAATGTGAATGTCTTTGGTATCTGCTTTATTGTCGCGCGTGTCCAGTCATGATCGTACATGGCACGGGCGAGTATCTTCCACCGTATTACTGGTTGCTGGAGTCGGACTGTCAACGCTTCAAGTGGGCGTCACTCATGCCGCAGACGACGACAGTTCCACCGAACTCGGCAAGGTCGTGGTCACCTCACGTAACCGCGAAGAAATAGCACAGGATGTGCCATTGCCTATCTCCGTGGTCAGTGGCAACACACTGGATCGTGACAACATCGTCACCATGAGTGATCTGACGCAGAAGGTTCCCAACTTGCTGGTGAATTCACCCAACTCACGTCAGACCAGCATCGCCATTCGCGGTCTGGGAAAAAACAGCGCGAATGACTCAATGGAAGCCAGCGTCGGCGTGATTGTCGACAACGTTTTCGCCACGCATGTTGGCATGTCGTGGACCAACTACATTGATGTGGATCGCATTGAAGTAGCGCGGGGTCCGCAAGGCACCTTGCTTGGCAAGAACACCACGCTGGGCGTGGTGAATATCGTGACCAAGAAACCGACCTTTACACCGCAAGCCTCTCTGGAAGCTGATATCGGCTCGAGTAATTCCTATACCTTCAAAGGTTCTTCATCGAATGCGTTGATTGATGGACTGCTGGCGTATCGCGCTTCGGTTTATGCTGATCGCAATAATGGCGATTTGAAAAATATCTATCAGTCGAGTGAGTCGTGGTTGCAGAAGAATCGCCTTGGCGGTCGTCTGCAATTTCTGCTCACGCCCAGTGACTCGGTCAACGCCAGAATCATCGTTGACTATGGCCAGTCCGATGAGCGTATCAACATTCAGCCTTATATTGTTGACCCAACAACGTTAAGCGATGGTTCTGCACGTGCAACCACTTATAGCACCCGTCTGGCGCGCAGCTACTTCGACGGCTATCAACCGTTGATTGGCTCGTGGGACAGCATTGACACCAATGATGCACGTCCGTTGCTGACGACACAGAAAGGCATTTCCGCCGAGATCAACTGGACCATTAGCGATTTCACATTAACGTCCATTTCTGCATTTCGCAGTCTGGATTTCGACGCAAAAAATGATGGTGACCAGACGCACTTTGCCATTGCACGTAATGGCACGTTGTTACACACCAAGTCATGGTCGCAAGAATTTCGCTTTACTTCGCCCACTGGCAAGTTCGTTGACTATCAAGTCGGGCTGTATGCCATGAAGGTAAATAGCTCAAGCACCGGGCGGAATCTGTATGGTGAAGATGCCGGTGCATTCTATGCAACCAATGCGCAATACACCACGTTGAATGCCACACCCAGCGGCAGGCTGTTGCTGCGCGATACATTCAAGAGCGTGTTCTTCACGACCGAAACAAGACCGGTCACTAAAAGTATTGCAGCGTTCGGTCAGTTGAACTGGCACTTCACCGACAAGTTGACACTGACAACCGGTTTGCGTGAGACGTATGAAGACAAGGACAATGACATCAACAAGGTGCTGGCAGTGCCCGGCGCCACACTGAACGCAACTAATTACCCAACCGCTACGGCAGGCGAACTGAGTGCGGCAGCAGCAGTGCGTAGTGGTCAGGTGGGCACTGTATATGGATTCAAGCAGGGCATACCAAGACACGATAAGTCATTGTCCTGGTTGTTCTCGCCCAGCTACAAAGTCAGCGATGATGTACTGCTATATGCTTCGGCGGGTTATGGCGCCAAGTCAGGTGCCGTGCAATTCAATAACTCCACTGGCGCGCCGCAAAATGTGGATCCGGAAAAAGCAACGGACTTTGAACTGGGTATCAAGAGTCTGCTATTAAAGCCCGCATTGATGTTGAACGTGAATTTGTTCAACACCAGCGTCAACGGCTATCAAACTAATCTGCGCATTGTTGATCCGGCCAGTTCTACTGGTTTCAGTACCATTCTTGGCAACATCGAATCCGTGCGCTTGCGTGGTGTGGAGATCGAGGGTTTGTACACCATTAATCGTGGTTTAAGTATTAACTTCGGTGGTTCATACAATCAGTCAATCTACACCTCGTTTCACAATGCCGTATGCCCACCAGAATCACCTGCATCCAGTGTCGTCTGCGACGTGACTGGCAGCCAGTTGCCAAATGCCCCGAAGGTGATATTGAACGTCGGCATAGACTATCGTTTGCCGTTAGTGCAAGGCGCGTCGCTACATGCGTATGTGAATGAAACCTATCGTTCAAAAATCAACTTGAATGAAAGCCTGTCGCAATATGGCTGGCAGGATGCATACACACTGACCAGTGGTGGTATTGGCATCGCAGGTCCGCGTGATCGCTGGGAGATTGATCTGGTGACGCGCAATGCCTTCGATACCAGGTATGCCACGGCGATTGGCAGCTTCAGCAACAACGCTGGTGTGGGTTATACCTTTGGTGATCGTCGCTACATCGGCTTGGTGTTCCGCAGCAAGCTTTAAACAAACCAGGCGCTACAGAGTTTTCGATAGCGCCTTCCTTTTTATATTCACATTGAGAGATTTATATGAAACTACAAACTGTATTTATATCCTTGCTGCTGGCAGCGCCAGCGTTTGCCCAAACCGCTTCCAATTCTTCTGCACCGGCGGCGCCAGTGCCACCTGCGCGTGGACCTTCACTTGACGCTGCATTGCAAGCCGCACGTGTGGCGATTGACACCTGTGCTGCAATTGATCAGAAGATTGGCGTGAGTGTGGTGGACTCAGTGGGGATTGTTAAGGTTTCACTAGCCGCCGATGGGGCTTCGGCGCGTGGCGTGCAATCCAGCACAAACAAAGCGATTACTGCATTAACTTTTAAAGCCGCAACCAGTGAATTGGGTGAGAAGGTCAAGACCGATTCAGCGCTGGCTGAGCAGGTCAATGCCAATACCAATTTCAATGTGCGTGCTGGTGGCGTTGTACTGAAAGCAGGTAATGAAGTCATTGGCGCGATTGGCGTGGGTGGCGCGCGTGGCAGCGAGAAGGATGAGCAGTGCGCGTTGGCGGCCATTGCCAAGGTGCCAGCGCTGCTGAAGTAATTGCTTCAAAACTACTGCGCTCGATATTTTGTGTCCATACGGTGCTCGGAGTCCTCATTTACTGACGTGTAAACTCCGGCTCCTGCGCTCCGGTTGGACACAAACTATCTTCGCTCGCTACGTTTTGAGAGCGGCTCTATGTAAAGCAAGTCGCGTTTGCCGATGAATCAGTTTGGTCGAAAGGTATTCGGATACCAATAATGCAAATGGCATTGCTCACAAGCCGCATCAATCGTACCACCTGCATTCACCAGTGCAGGAACATCACGTGCGTCAATGGCTGCCAATGCCTGCTCGCCAGCCGCTCGTAATGCAACCGCATAAGATTCAAAAGCTTCAGGATTGTCATCAATCAGCTTCTGTATGTCTTCGGCCTTGTTGATACCAGCCACATGCGCATCTTCGAGTGACTTGCTCGTATGCACTACATGGCGCCCCGGGATAACCAAAACGTTTGCACTTTCAACTAAGGTGATTGCGTGATGGCGAACCGTTTTCCATTCCTCATCGGTGCGTGGTTGTTTTTCTTCCGTGCCCTTGGCAATGACCGTCGTCTCGACGGATTCCCACAAGCTATCGGCAGCGGGATCAACGATGGACTGCATGATATCTTGAACGGTCGCCACTGGTTTGTATGCGGTGACATGTACAGGTGGCTGCTCGTTCTGGCTGCAGGCAGCCAGGCACAACACGGACGCAAAGCTAGTAAGCCGGAAAGTCTTCATTTTTTCACCAGGGGTTCATCTTTAACGTTTGGATAACGGTGAGTATTAGCAAGCCTTATGCCACTGTGGTGGACAGATGACATGAATGCACAAGACCAGGCAAATGCGACACGCGCGTAAGGCTTGCCGAATTGCTTTTTAAAACTTTCATTGTTCCCCATTCAACACGAGTGTTGAATTGAAAGCAGACCGGCCATCCTACTGTTTGATTATCAACACGTTGATCCCGGCTTCTAACGCGATGAGTACGGCGCTTCGCGCATTTCCGGACATGGCCCGGTATTTGCTAATTAATCAGCAACTGAATACAGAACATCGCAAACGCGATTGATTGGAGTCGACAGCATGATTAGCAAATTCTGGTTATCAAGAAATTTCAAATCTCAATGTGTACTGCGAGGCACTCTCGGTCTCGTTGCTGCATTCATCGTTGCAACTTCAGCGCAAGCGCATCATGCCTTTGCTGCGGAGTTCGATGCGGACCAGCCACTCGATCTTGAAGGCGTGGTTACCAAGGTGCGTTGGGTAAATCCCCACAGCTGGTTGTATTTTGATGTGAAAGATAAAAGCGGTGCCGTAACTAATTGGGGTGTGGAGTTCGGCGCACCGAATCAACTTGCCAACGCTGGGTTAACCAAGGCTGATGTCGTACCGGGTACTGTGGTGCATGTGAAAGGTTACAAGGCCAAGAATGGCGGACCTTTTGGCTATTCAGTGACAGTGACGTTTGCTGATGGACGCGTGTTCAAGACGGGCGGTGCACAGGACAGCCCCGAAGCAAACAAAGACAAGAATAAGACTGGCTGAGTTGATTAAAGAATGAAATTACTGAATAAAACTTTTCTCGTCGCAGGCGTGTTGATTGCGACCATCGGTGCTCCAACGCAAGCTGCGGAAAAAATTCCACGGCTGAATGGCAAGCCCGATTTTTCCGGCATCTGGCAAACGACCAGTGCGGCTGATTATGATCTTGAGCCACATTCTGGTCGCAAGGACGCGCCACCCAGTGCGGGTGTTGTTGAAGGTAATGTCATTCCTTATCTGCCGGAAGCACTTGAACAGAAGCAAAAGAATTTTGCAGCACGTGAGACAGACGATCCACGCCTGAAGTGCTGGACACTGGGAACGCCTCGCGGCATTTACTATCCAGAGCCTTTCCAGATCTTTCAACGGCCACGCGATATAACCGTCGTGTTTGAGTTTGGACATTCAGTTCGAACCATTCATACGAATGGTACTGAACATCCGCTAGTGAAAGACAACGAGTTCTTTCTTGGCGATTCACGCGGACATTGGGAAGGCGACACGCTGGTCGTTGATGTCACCGACTTTAACGAAGAGACGTGGCTTGATCGCGCGGGTAATTATCACAGTGGTCAACTTCACGTCGTTGAACGTTGGAAGTATCTGGATGCCAACACCATTGAATATCAAGCGACACTGGAAGATCCAACAGTATTCAGCAGGCCGTGGACGCTGACCGTGCCGTTGTATCGGCATCGTGAAAAGAATTTTCAGTTGATCGAGAACTATTGCTTCACGCTGGACTACGACCAGTACTACCCGTATCCAGAACGCATCAAGCCCGGCAAGTGATTCATCATGACTAGAAGCATTTATCTGAACGTCGCAATAGTAATTGCAAGTGTCACCTTGTCATCAGTGCATGCGCAAACAGCGCCAGGCCAGCCGGTGGGCGGCGGTCGTATTCAACTGGAAAAGACAGTGCCAGTGATTGCAGAGGGCAAGTGGACCGGCAAGAGATTATCCGATGGTCAACCTGATGTAGAAGGGCATTGGTCGAACACGATTGCCAATCACAACAACTGGACCGATCCTCAAGGCGGTGTGCCGGGTGATCCCGATCCACGAACCATTCCGAAAACACCGCGCGAAACGCGCGCACCGAGTCGTGTGAGTGACCCTGCCGATGGTCAGGTGCCTTTTCAACCTTGGGCACGCGCATGGCAACAGGAATTTCTTGCGAACTTTCACAATCCAACGCGGCCCGAATATGTAGAGCCATTAGCACGTTGTGCGCCTGCGGGTGTGCCCAAGTCATTTATATGGCATGGTTACGAGATTCGTCAGTATCCGAACTATGTGTTGTTTCTATTTGGTTCTGGCACGCGCATCATTCATCTCGATGGCAAGCTGCATCTGCCAGCGAACATCAAGTTATGGAATGCTGATTCGCGCGGGCATTGGGAGGGCAACACATTAGTTGTGGATGTGACTAACAATAATGGTAAGGCATTGTTTGGCCGCACCGGTGAGTTCGCCAGTGAGAATGTTCATATCACTGAACGCTTCATTTTCGATAATAACGGTGAACGCTATAACTACGTTGCCAAATTCGACGATCCGACGGTGTACACCCGCACATGGACTGCAACCATTCCTGCAAAACGCTGGAGTGAGAAAAATCCTCCCGACAATGGTTGGCATTATGAAGCGGCCGTGGCGAATGCGCCCGGTCAGCCACTATTGCATGAACACTATGAACGTATCTGCGTCGAGAACAATGGTCCGTTCGGGCAAACCGCCGTCACCCCTGCAAAGAAGTAATTCACACGAAGTATCATCATGTCTACTTTAATTCAATGGGCTGAAGGCCTTGAACAATCTGCACTGGGCGAAGCGATTGGATCGTCCCGGTATGCGTTCCCTGTCATTGAAGGCACACATTTAATTGGTTTGTCTGTAGCTGTCGGGTTGTTGTTCATTACCGACTTGAGACTGATGGGTCTGCTGTTGAAGCGAGTCCCGGTGCACACCGTGCTGTCTCAATTACGTCCGTGGATACTCGGTGGCTTCGCGGTGATTATCGTTTCTGGCATATTGCTGTTTGTGGCTGAAGCCAGTGCGATGATTGCAGCACCGACATTTGCATTGAAGTTTGCTTTTATGTTGCTGGCTGGGGCGAATGCAGGATACTTCGAATTCGTTATCGCGGAGAAAGAAAAAATTCACAACAACCCGGTAACGCTGCCACGCAATGTAGTGCTGGCAGGCACCACTTCGTTGGTTCTGTGGTCGCTGGTGATTATCTGCGGTCGACTGATTCCGTACGTTCCAAGCTGGTAGTTACATTTATTTTGCCGCAGCCACTCTCCGTCAGTCAGGTCCATCATGTCATTACACGACACACTCTTTTCACTCCAGAATAGCGACATCGCTCATCTGATCAGTAAATCCAATCACCTTGTCGGTGCTGCATTGCAGATTGTTCACGTGGCTGGATTTATCCTGCTTCTGTCATCGCTGGTACTGGTCAGCCTGAGGATACTTCGCATTGTTCTCAAAGATCAAAACCTAGTGGATGTCACCAAAGACGCCAGTCGTCTGTTCTGGTGGGGGCTGGCACTGGCACTTACCAGCGGCACACTGATGTTTATCTCGACTGCTACGCTGTATGCATATAAGTGGGCCTTCCAGCTCAAGCTCGTCCTGTTCGCCCTTGCCCTTATTCTGCAATT
>DATAHE010000031.1:0-10081 GCA_036263355.1 Steroidobacteraceae bacterium
TGCTGATCGGTGCGTGGGAGTGGGGTGGTTTTCTGCGCGGCGCACTGCTGGGTATGCGCATTACCTATGTTGTGTTGATTGGTTTATTGATGGCCTTTGCGCTCTTCAGTCAACAAGTGTTCGATACCAGAATGCTGCTATTGCTTGCGGTGATCTGGTGGGTGATTGCCGCAGTTCGAATTGTCGTCTTGCCAGAAACTGAGTTGCGCGCTTTTGTGTATGCAGGTGGAGTGCTGGTATTGCTACCAATGTGGGCCGCGTTGATCACGCTGACGTTGCATCACCCTCACGGCGGTCAGTTGATTCTGTGTCTGTTGTTGCTGGTCGCCAGCACTGATATTGGTGCGTACTTTGTGGGTCGTGCCTTCGGTCGTCACAAGCTGGCACCGCGAGTTAGCCCTGGTAAAACCTGGGAAGGCGTAGCAGGCGGATTGTTGTCGTCGATTGTTATTGCAGTGCTTGCCGCATACTGGTTTGATTTTCCTTTGGTGGCATTCATTGCGTTATCGCTCATCACCGCCATGTTTTCCATCGTGGGTGATCTCACAGAAAGTTTATTCAAGCGTCATGCAGGACTGAAGGATAGCAGTAACATTCTGCCGGGACACGGCGGCATACTTGATCGCATTGACAGCATCACCGCAGCTGCGCCGGTATTTGTGTATGGCCTGATGTGTTTGCAGTTGGTGACCTTGTGAGCACCGACTCATCTCTAATTAATGTTGCGATCTTCGGCGCTACTGGCAGTATTGGCCAGAACACACTGGATGTTATCGCACGGCATCCTGATCGCTTTGCGGTATTTGCACTGGCTGCACAACGCAATGTCGCTGTCTTGAAATCGCAGTGCCTGCAATTCAAACCACGCTATGCGGCAATGGCGGATGCGGATGCAGCAAAACAATTGCGCGCAGAATTGCGTGAGGCAAATTGTCCCACCGAAGTATTGGCTGGCGCAGCAGCACTGGATGAACTTGCTGCACATCCTGACGTGCACAGCATCATGGCTGCCATTGTTGGTGCCGCAGGTTTAAGTTCCACATTGGCAGCGGCTCGTGCAGGCAAGCGCATTCTGCTGGCGAACAAGGAGTCGCTGGTCATGTCAGGACGGTTGTTCACCCAGGCCGTTCGCAGTGGTAATGCCTGCCTGCTGCCGATCGACAGTGAACACAATGCCATCTTTCAATGCCTGCCCGATTCAAGACTGAACGATTCAAAGGTGAGCGCGCAGTCACTGCACACTAGTATTAAACGTCTACTACTGACTGCGTCGGGTGGTCCGTTCCTGCGCACTGCTGTGGAAGCGATGCAAAACATCACACCGGAACAGGCATGCGCACATCCGCGCTGGATCATGGGAAAAAAGATTTCGGTTGATTCGGCAACGTTAATGAACAAAGGACTGGAATTGATTGAAGCCAGTCTGCTGTTTGACATACTGCCGTCACGTATTGATGTGTTGATTCATCCGCAAAGCATTGTGCATTCGCTGGTGGAGTATGTGGACGGATCGATGCTGGCGCAGCTTGGTAATCCTGATATGCGTACACCCATTGCATTTGCGTTAGGTTGGCCAGCGCGAATTGCCTCCGGTGTAGAATCATTGGACCTTGTGCAATTAAGCAAACTTGAGTTTGAAGCGCCTGATGAAGTGCGTTTTCCCTGTTTGCGATTGGCAAGACAGGCGGTGGAAAGTGGTGATAGCGCACCTGCGGTATTGAATGCTGCCAACGAAGTGGCAGTCGCTGCATTCCTGGCAGGTGAATTGCGTTTCACTCACATTGCCGAGGTGATTGATGCCGTGTTGCAGGCACATAGCGTGCAATCACTGGATTCGCTTGATGCCGTCATGCAAATGGATTTGTGGGCGAGGGAACATGCAACGCAGGTTACGCAACGCAAGAAACTTTCGGTGTAATCACGTATGAGTAGTCTCAGCCTTTCTGGTTTACCCATGACGATTGCCGCGTTCATCGTTGCCATTGTTATTCTGGTAGGCGTGCATGAGTTCGGCCACTTCTGGGTGGCGCGTCGGCTTGGCATTCGTGTTCTCAAGTTCTCCATTGGTTTTGGCAAGCCTTTATGGAAGCGCACATCAAAAAAAGATGGCGTTGAATATGTCATTGGCAGCATTCCCATGGGCGGTTACGTCAAGCTGCTGGGCGAACGCAATGATGAAAACGAACCTGTAGCACCAGAAGATCTGCCATACAGTTTTCAGCGCGCGCCGGTCTGGAAACGTGTTGCGGTACTACTCGCCGGACCCGCCGCTAATTTGCTGCTGGCGGTGGTGTTCTACTGGATCGTATTGCTGGTTGGTTCGCCCGCGCTAAAGCCCGTTGTGGGTCAAGTTGCCGAAGGTTCGGTGGCTGATCGCGCTGGATTACAGAAAGGCGATTTGATTGTGGCCATTCAGGATCATCAAGTCGCCACGCAGGAAGATGCGTTTGTTTATCTGGTATCGCAATCCGTTGAAGGCAGCGTTCAGCTCTCGGTAAAGGGTGATGAAGGCAGTGGGCTGGAACGCAAAGTAAAAATATCTCAATACAGCAAGCCCGAATGGACTGAAAAGACGCGGATGATCGACGTGCTGGGATTTGATCTATGGAAGCCAACCTCCGCTGCCGCCGTGGTGCATGAAATATTAGCCGGCAGTGCCGCTGAAAAAGCGGGATTATTGAAGGGCGATACAGTGATAGCCGTCGCCGGGCAACCCGTTCCCGATTTCCAGGCGCTGCTGAAGGCCGTGGAGCCTCAGGCCAACAAAACCATCGACTTTAAAATATTGCGTGATGGCGCGGAATTGACGATGCCAGTCACGGTGGGCGAGCAAACGGTCGACGGCCGTGTTGTGGGCAGAATTGGCGTTTCATTTTCAGCGGTTCCCAGCTCAATGCTCACCATCCAGAAGTACGGACCGCTCGACAGCATCAAGCATGCGGTGATTAATACCTGGGATGCGTGTGTGCTTGATCTGCAAATGATTGGAAAAATGATTACCGGCAAGCTTTCAGTCAAGAATTTGAGTGGAGCCGTGGGTATTGCCGAAGTGACTGGCGAAGTGGCGCGGCAAGGATTGCTGAGATTTATAGGTTGGCTGGCCTTTTTCAGCATAAATCTTGGTATTCTTAACCTCTTGCCCATCCCCATGCTGGACGGTGGGCAGGTGGTGTATCACTTGATCGAACTGGTGAAAGGCAGTCCGGTCTCCGAGCGCTTTCAATTGATAACACAACAAATCGGGATTGCTGCGCTGATCATGCTGGTTAGCCTGACCCTTTATAACGATATTGCACGACATTTGAGTTAACCGAGCCAATGCATCTCAGATCTTTGATACAAGCGGCATTGATGATGGCCGCGAGCGAAGCAGTGCTTGCTCAGACCGCACCTGCTATCGCTCCCGTCAGCGTTGCGCGCGATGATGAATTCACCGTCGGCGATATCCGTGTGGAAGGACTGCAACGTATTTCCGAAGGGACGCTGTACAACTATCTTCCCATCAATATCGGTGATCGTTTAACCAGACAGAAACGCGCGGAGGCAATCAGGGCATTGTTCGGCACCGGTTTTTTCCGCGATGTGGAATTGCGTCGCGATGGCGGCACGCTGATCGTCGCCGTGCAGGAACGTCCTTCGATTGAAAGCTTCGAAATCAAGGGCAACAAGGATATCAAGACCGAAGATATGACCGATTCGCTGCGTAATGTCGGTCTTGCTGCAGGCAAGATTCTCAACCAGTCAACGCTCGATGAAGTAAAGCAATACCTCACGGATCAATACTTCGCACGTGGTAAATACAACGTCCGCATTAATGCGAAAGTGGAAGATCTGCAGCAGAACCGCGTCAAAGTCACCGTTGATATCAAGGAAGGCAAGCGTTCAAAAATCCGCCAGATCAACCTGGTGGGTAACAAGACATTCGATGCCAGCGATATTCTCGATACCTTCGAACTGAAGACGCCGCATCTCACTTCTTTCATAAAGTCTGATGATCGCTATTCGCGTGAGACTTTGCAGGGCGATCTTGAAAAGCTCAAGTCATACTACATGGATCGTGGTTACGCCAACTTCAATGTGGATTCCACACAGGTGGCGATCGCACCCGACAAGGAAGACATGTTCATCACCATCAACATGACCGAAGGTGATGTGTATAAATTCGGTGAGATCAAGCTCGCGGGCACGCTCAAAGTACCTGAAGTACAGCTGAAGGGATTGATTGCTCTTACCATCAAACCCGGCACAACTTACTCGCGCAAGCAAGTCACGGCCGCACAGGAAGCCATCACTCAACGACTGGGTCTGGATGGTTATGCGTTCGCGAAGGTTGATCCTGTTCCCAGCACAGATGAAGCGACTCATGTTGTCGGTATTACCTTCCTGATTGAACCTGGCAATCGTGTTTACGTCCGTCGTATCAATTACAACGGCACAACATCCGTCAATGATGATGTGTTCCGTCGTGAAACACGTCAGCTGGAAGGTGGCTTCCTTTCCAATCTGTTGCTGGATCGTTCCAAGCAGCTGATCCAACGTCTGCCCTTCGTTGAAAAAGTAGATTCCACCACAACACCAGTCGCCGGCACCACCGACCTGGTTGATGTGGATTTCAAGATCAAGGAAGGTTTGCCCGGTCAGTTCAATGGCGGTATTTCCTGGTCAGAGACCTATCGTTTCGGTTTGCAGGCCAGCGTGGTGCACACCAACTTCCTTGGCACGGGTAATCGCGTCGCTGTTGAAGCGGATGCCAATCGCTATGCGAAGTCATACAGTTTCTCGTTGACCGATCCGTATGCCACCGTGAATGGTGTTGCACGCACTATTCAGTTGTCGTATCGCGATATCAAACAGTTCACCTCGGTCACTTCCGCGTTTTCGACCAAGATGTTCTCGGCCGGGTTGATTTATGGTTATCCCATTAGTGAATACCAGACTGTTCGCGTGGGTTTGAGTGCGCAACGTTCGGACTTGCTGGCCAATCCTGTAACCAGTGGTTTTGAAGCGGCGGACTGGGTGCGCAACAACGGCAACACCTATGCACATGTGAGCTACATCGGCACGCCGCCATTGATGTCAGCCGTGTACGGAACCAGATTCACCACCTTTCCTTTAACGCTGGGATGGGGATATGACTCGTTGAATCGTGCGCTGTTTGCAGATCGCGGCATGCGTCACCAGATCAGTGTGCAATACACATTGCCTGTAAGTGGTGTGGAGTACATGACAGCCGGATACAGCGGCTTGCAGTTGATACCACTGAACAAGTGGTTTGTGCTGTTGTTTAACGCCAATATCAACTACTCGCGCGCACTGGGTGATACCACCAACTCGCCGCCATTCCTGAATGGTTATGCCGGTGGTCCGGGATCAGTACGTGGTTATCAAGAAAGCGAACTCGGTCCGCATGACTCCAATGGCTTGCCGTTTGGTGGCAACCTGCTCACTACACTGCAATCTGAACTGCTGCTGCCGATTCCGGACAAGTGGAAGAACAGCGCGCGCTTCTCGTTGTTCTACGACATTGGTAATGTGTTCTCCACGGAAAATGTAAAATTCCTCGGACGCGATTTGCAAACCCCCGTGGATTACCGCTTTGATTTCAACAAGCTGAAGCGTTCCTACGGTGCTGCTGTGCAATGGCTGGCGCCGATGGGTATCTTCCGTTTCAGCTATGCGATACCTTTGAACGCCTCGGAAGGCGATGCAATCCATTATCCGGATCGCAAAGAGTCTTTCCAGTTCACGGTGGGTCAGGCATTCTAGTCAGGTTCCGGCATGGCCAGACATGGCCGGTACACGGATCAGAAAGACGAAATATTTAACAACAATTGATGATGGGTCAATTTTTCTAGCAAGAGGTTTTGGCGATGTCTATTGCAACAGTTGGAAAGAAGTTTTTATGGGTGTTTGCTGTGGTGGGCTTGGGATTGGCGAGCAATGTGTATGCCGACTCCAAGATTGCCGTGGTGGACTTCAATCGTCTGCTGAATGAATGGGTGGTGACGAAGACCACCATGACGACATTGCAGAACGAATTTATTCCCCGTCAGCGTGACCTTGAAGCGAAAGAGAAAGATCTGAAGTCAAAGGCGGATCGTCTGCAACGTGATTCAGCGGTGATGTCTGAAACCGAAAAGGCAGGATTGCAAAAAGAACTGGCCAAGGGTCAGCGCGATCTGAAGAGCCAGGCTGATGCCGTATCCGAAGACTTCGAAGCGCGCCGCAACGAAGAAGCCGGCAAGCTTCAGGGGCAACTGGTGGGTGAAGTGCAGAACTATGCGAAGGCAAACTCATATGACATGGTGTTGTCCAGCAATGTTGCCGTGTACGTAAAAGAATCTTTCGACATCACCGCGCAGGTGCTGACTTATCTGCAAGGTCGCGCTCCTCAGCCCGCCGCTGGTAAGGCGCCAGACGCCAAGCCAGCGCCAGGCAAGAAATAATCGTTCATCGCAAACTCGTGGACTTTAAACCATGAGAGCGACGTTGGGCGAACTGGCGGTGCAATTCGGTTGCACGCTGCGAGGCAGCCCTGATGTGGTAGTCACTCACGTGGCAACACTCGAAAGCGCGGATTCTTCCGCGCTTTCTTTTCTGGCCAATCCCAAATACAAAGTGCATCTTTCTGCAACGCGTGCTGGCGCTGTGGTGCTTGATGCTGCTTCAGTGAATGAGTGTCCGGTTGCCGCACTGATTGCGAAACAGCCCTACGTCACTTATGCACGTATCGCTGCGATCTTGCATCCGCCTGCACCGGTTGCGTCGGGAATTCATATCAGTGCTGTTGTTGCGTCCACTGCGGTGATTGATAACACCGCAGATATCGGTGCTTGTGTAGTCATCGGTGAAGGCACAAAGATCGATGAGAATGTCGTCATCGGACCCGGATGCGTCATTGGTCGCAATGTCAGCATTGGTCGCGATACTCGATTGATGTCGAATGTCACCGTACTCGATGGAACTGTTGTTGGTAGTCGCTGCATCATCAATTCCGGCGCAGTGCTAGGTTCTGAAGGTTTTGGTTTTGCTCCCAGCGCTGAGGGGTGGGTGAAGGTGCCACAGATCGGGCGTGTCGTTATTGGTGATGATGTCGAGATCGGCGCGAACACCACCATTGATCGTGGTGCCATTGGTGATACGGTGATTGGCAATGATGTAAAGCTGGATAACCAGATTCAGATTGCTCACAATGTACAAATTGGTGATCACACTGCCATTGCCGCTTGTACTGGTATTTCCGGAAGCACAACCATCGGAAAAAATTGCATGATCGCGGGACAGGTGGGAATTGCGGGCCACTTAAGCATTTGTGACAACGTGGTAGTGACTGGCAAGACCATGGTCTCGGCATCCATTCGCAAGCCCGGTGTTTACTCCGGGTCGCTGCATGCAGAGGAAGCACGTACTTTCCGGCGTAATGCAGCCCGGTTTGCGCAACTGGATGCGCTGGCCAAACTGATCAAACGCACTGGCAAGCATGCTGAAGAGACGGACGATAAAGTGGAGGAATAATCCTCCCATTTTGAATATTAATGATCATGACTGAAACAACCACAACAACCTTGACCAATATCGACATTCACGAAGTAATGCGCCGCTTGCCGCATCGTTATCCTTTTCTGCTGGTGGATCGCGTGCTGGAGTGTCAGCCCGGCAAATCCATCACTGCGTTGAAGAACGTCACCATCAACGAAGAGTTTTTTCAGGGACATTTCCCCGGCAATCCAGTCATGCCCGGTGTATTAATGCTGGAGGCACTGGCGCAGGCAGCTGGCGTGCTCGCCTTCATCACCGAGAATGTTTATCCGGATCAAATCACCCAGTTCTATTTTGCGGGCATGGATGAAGTGCGTTTCCGCAAGCCGGTATTGCCGGGCGATCAGTTGATACTGAAAGCCAAAGTGGAACGCATCATGCGTGGCATCTGGAAGTACGACACGGTGGCCGAGGTTGATGGAGCAGAAGTGACCTCAGCCAAGATGATGATCGCCGTTGGCAAAAAGAAATAACAAGTCAAGAATTAGCAAGTTAAAGTCATTGTGAGCGAGCATGTCCATTCATCCCACTGCAATCATTGCCGCTGATGCCAAGATAGGCGATAACGTTTCTATCGGTGCCTACTCTGTGGTCGGCTCGAAAGTTGATATTGGGGCCGGTACGATTGTTGGTCCGCACGTGGTTATCAATGGCCCCACGAAGATCGGTAATGACAATCGCATTTTCCAGTTTGCATCCATTGGTGATGCGCCACAGGACAAGAAGTACAACGGCGAACCCACTGAGTTAATCATTGGTGATCGCAATGTGTTTCGCGAATGCTGCACCATCAATCGCGGCACGGTGACAGGCCACGGTGTTACGCGCATTGGCAGCGATAACTTATTTATGGCCTATAGCCATGTGGCCCATGATTGCATAGTGGGCAACAAATGCATTCTCGCGAATAACGCAGGTCTCGCTGGTCATGTTGAAGTGGATGACTGGGTTATTCTCTCTGCTTATTCAGGCGTGCATCAATTCTGCAAGGTGGGTGCGCATGCATTCCTCGGCAATAACGCTGCGGCCACTCGCGATGTGCCGCCGTATGTGATGGCGGTCGGTTCACCAGCCGAACCACACAGTGTGAATTCGGAAGGATTGAAGCGTCGCGGCTTTAATCCTGTTCAGATTCGCAACATCCGCAATGCCTATCGCGTGCTGTATCGTTCGCAATTGAAGCTCGAAGAGGCTATCGCACAACTCACCGAGCTTGCGAAGACACAGCCAGAGTTGCAATTGTTTATTGATTTCATGCCACGTAGTCAACGCAGCCTCATTCGCTGAGCCCATTCGTTAAGGACATCATTGTGTCAACAATGAATACTGCAATCGACGTCACGGATATCAAGGCTGCAGTAGCTGATCAAATTGATGCCGGTGATTTCTTTGATATCAAACCATGGCCGCGTATTGCCATCGTTGCCGGTGAGACATCGGGTGACAATCTCGGCGCGTCATTGATTCATTCGTTGCGTGAGAAATTTCCTGCTGCTGAGTTTGTGGGTATTGCCGGACCGCAGATGCGTGCTGCCGGATGCGAGGCTTGGGAGCGCTCTGAATCACTTGCCGTCATGGGGTTGGGTGAAGTGATTCCACATCTGCGCCGCTTAATGTACATCCGCAAGAAATTGATCGAGCGTCTGCTTGCTGACAAGCCGGATATCTACATCGGTGTGGATTATAAGGAATTCAATCTCAGCGTTGAACGTGCCATCAAGAAGGCGGGGGTATGCACTGTGCAGTATGTAAGCCCGCAAGTGTGGGCGTGGCGTCAGGGTCGTGTGAAGAAAATTGCACAGTCTGTGGATTTGATGTTGTGCTTGTTGCCATTTGAAAAGAAGTTTTACGATGGTCATCAGGTGAAGGCGACGTTTGTGGGTCATCCGCTTGCTGATGAGCTGCCAGAGCAAGTGAATAGTGCAGTCGCGCGTCAGATGCTGGAGCTTGATGCTGATAAACCCTGTATTGCAGTACTGCCAGGCAGTCGCGAGTCCGAAGTTTCGAAGCTTGGACCTGATTTCGCAAAAACTATTGCGTGGTTGTTACAACGTAAAGCAGAACTTCAATTCGTTGCACCGATGGCGGATGCCCGTGTGCGTGAAATTTTTCAGCAGTCATTACAACAGGCCGGCGTTGAAGGAAAAGTTCTCTTGTTGGATGGTCAATCACAACGTGCGCTAGCCGCTTGCAATGTCGCGTTGCTTGCATCCGGCACGGCAACACTGGAAGCAACGTTGATCAAGCGACCGATGGTGGTGGCTTATCGAGTTGACTGGTTCACGACCTTTATTCTTAAAGCATTTGGACTGATCAAAATAGATGTCATCTCGCAGCCCAATCTATTGAGCGGCAAGAAGCTGGTTCCGGAGTTCATAAATTCACAGGTGCGAGCTGATGTACTCGGGCCAGCAGTACTTGAACAACTTTCTCGTTCTGATCGCGCTACGCTCGAAAATGAATTTACGAACATTCATTTGCAGCTTCGACAGAATGCCAGTGCGCAAGCGGCAACAGCGATTGCCGAGTTACTGGAAACAGT
>DATAHE010000032.1:0-4122 GCA_036263355.1 Steroidobacteraceae bacterium
ACTGTTTCACCAATTGATCTTCCAGTGAATGAAAACTGATGACACATAAACGCGCACTTGGTTCGAGTACATCAATCACTTCAGTTAATGCCTGCTGCATTTGTTCCAGCTCGGCATTCACGGCAATTCGAATTGCCTGGAAGGTACGCGTCGCGGGATGTTTTCCGGGTTCGCGAGTAGGTACTGCATTGTCAATCAACTCGGCAAGTTGAGTGGTGCTGGTGATCGGTTGTTCGCGGCGATACGATACGATGGCGTTGGCAATGCGTCGCGCAAAGCGTTCTTCGCCATATTCTCTAATGATGTTTTGCAAATCGCGTTCGGAAATTTTTGCCAACCACTCTGCTGCACTGATGCCCGATGAATTGTCCATGCGCATATCCAGCGGACCATCGCGCATGAAACTGAAACCCCGTCCGGCATCGTCGAGCTGTGGAGATGACACACCCAGATCAAACAGTACGCCGGAAATTTTTTCCGCTTCACTCAAACCCGCATCAACCAATGCATCACGTAATTGCGCGAATGGTCGATGCACCAAAGACAATCTCTTTTCGTCCTTGAAGCGTTCCTGCCCTGCTGCAATCGCAGATGGATCACGATCAAGAGCAATCAATCGCGCCTGCTGACTTAATCGCTGCAGAATGGCAGCGCTATGTCCGCCGCGACCGAAGGTTGCATCGACAAACACACCTTGTTGATGCGCATCCAATGACAACGATTCCAGCACTTCTTCCAGAAGCACCGGTTGGTGAGTAAACATCGATGCTTCCACTACAGAGACAAGGTGCTGAGTTCAGGCGGCAACGTGCCATTGGCGCGATTGTCCTTCACGCTTTGATCGCGACGCGCTACCCACTGCAACTCATCCCACAATTCAAAACGCTTACCCTGGCCAGAAAGCACGACATCGCGGGTAAGACCTGCGTATTCACGCAAATTGGGTGGCACCAGAATGCGGCCTTGCGCATCCAGTTCCAGTTCGGTGGCATGGCCCAGCATCAGACGTTGCACGCTGCGGGCAACCGGGTTCAAAGCAGGCAGTTTTGAAAGCTTGCTTTCGATTTCTTCCCAGTCTGGCAACGTATATATGAGGAGGCAGGTGTCGGCGTAATCGATGGTCACAATCAATTGACCATTGGCGTCTTCTTGGATGGCGTCCCGGTAACGGGTCGGCATCGCAAAACGCCCTTTGGCATCTAACGTGACTTTGTTTTCACCGCGAAACATTTAAACTTCGGCACCGACTTGGGTTGCAACGTACTTTTGAAGGGCGATAGAGGCAGGATTTTTCTCCCACTTATTGCCACTTTTTTCCACATACGGCGCACTATAGGGAGGCAAAGTCACAGAAGTCAACGCTGTGACGGAGATTTCTTGTTTACTGACAGTGACTTAGCCGATTTTGGCGATGTGAGTAACGAGCGAAAATAACGACATTCCATCTGAATCAGAGGGTTAAGCCGCTTTTGTGATGACGCTCTTAACAGCAATTTTCGACTCAAAAATCATCAAAAAATGATTGTCGATCGAGCGTTTGCGCAAAGTTGCGCAACATGTGTTTTCACAGCGGAAAAGCTTCACGATATTTAAAGTAAGCAGCGTCGCATTTGCTGAGTTACTTTGCTCGATGAACTTCAATCGCAAAACCTCAAAGCACATGAATAGATTCAGTTGGTCCTTGTCCTTCACAAACCTATGTGCAGCTTTATTACTGGTTTTACCGGGGAATTCGATGTCCGCCACACTGAATACACGCGACGTACTTGAGATATGGCCGAACGGAATTGCGCCGGGTTCGGAACACTCTTCTGCTGTTTTGAAAATCACTGAACGCAGCCAAGTCGTGTTCTGGCCCGACCGCATCATCACAGGCATTACTCGACCGAGCTTGACGGCCTTCGTGCCAGATCATCCCAATGGAACCGCCGTGATTGTTGCGCCGGGCGGCGCTTATGGCCGAATCGTTCTGGACAAAGAGGCGGCTGAGATGGCGCGCTGGCTGAATCCCTTAGGTATCACCGTATTTCTGATGCAGTATCGATTGCCCGCCGAAGGCCATGACGATGGCAAAAATGCACCGTTGGCGGATGCGCAACGGGCCGTCCGTTTCGTGAGAAGGCATGCAAAAGAATGGAACATCAACCCTAAGAAAATAGGCGTTTTAGGGTCCTCAGCCGCCGGTCATATGATGGCCATGCTGGGCGCAAAATTTGATCAACCAGCCTATGATCCAATCGACGATACCGACAAGCTTTCCGCTCATCCTGATTTCATGATTCTGATGTACCCGGTGATCTCAATGGACACAGACATCACCAATATAGAATCGCGAAACAACCTTCTGGGAAAAGATCCAGCACCGGAGCTAATAACCGCATATTCAGCTGACAAGCAGGTTCAACCAAGCTCTCCGCCAACGTTTATTGTTGTGACCGAAGATGATCGCGCTGTCCCGCCAGAGAATGGGATTCGCTTCTGCAATGCCCTGAAAAAAGCAGGCGCTTCCTGCGAACTGCATTCTTTTAAAGAAGGCGGACACGGTTTCGGCATTCGCGATGCGCGCCAATTGCCGGTTTCAGATTGGCCGAATCTGGCAACGAGATGGCTAAAATCCAAGGGGTTTATTCCCTAACCACCTAACGCCTTGTTTCCAGGTTTTGGATCAATTCCGTCAAGAACGTACTGAAAACAGCTCGCTGACTCTTCGTCAGGAAACTTAAAACCTCCTGCTCACAGGTCTCCACCACTTTATTGATGGCAGCGTGGCGCTTTATGCCAATGGCCGTCAAGGCAATAACGTAGGCCCGTCGATCCGTTGGGTGTGTCTGGCGCTGTACCCATCCGCGTTTCTCCATATCGTCCAGAAACAGAACTAACGAAGACTTTTCAATTCCCGTGATTCTGCTCAGCCGCGTTTGCGTCAGTGGGGTAGCCGTCGATCCCGCCTGTTTTTGCAGCGCTGAAAGTATCTGCACATGACCAATGTGGACTTTGTGTCCTTCGATTAACTCCGTCAGCCGTGCGCGATACAACCCCTGAGCACGACTTAACAACAAACCAATGCCAGGAGCGCGATCAAGATAAATGTCCGCCTGATTCTTCTCAGTCATCTGTTTTTACCGAGGATTTAGGAGCACTCTGTATATCAGAAGATAATCCAGTTTTTAATTATCTATTTATAGATTTTACGAAAACAAGACGAACGCTCCGTCCTTTTGAGTCAGAAGTTACGCCTTGCCAGTCAAAGGATTAGATGCGGCAATAAATTGCCAGGAGAGTTGACCAAGATAGCGCTGAAAAGAAAGAAGAGGGAGTCAGCCGGTAAGCCGGGTTCTGTCGTGGACAATCATTCCTCTGGGATACATGTCACCATGTACCTCAAGCGATCTACCCGGAAGCTGCGTGGGCCACGCATTGCAGCTTTCGCTGCGTGCCTCCCTATTTGATCTTGCTCCGAGTGGGGTTTACCGTGCCATCGAATGTTGCCACCGACGCGGTGCGCTCTTACCGCACCGTTTCACCCTTACCGGCCTCACTTGCGTGACGCTTAGGCGGTTTACTTTCTGTTGCACTTTCCGTGGACTCGCGCCCCCCAGGCGTTACCTGGCACTCTGCCCGATGGAGCCCGGACTTTCCTCCACGCCTTGCGACGCAGCGATTGTCTGGCCAACTCCGGCGCGCATAGTGGAGATAAAGCACAGAGGATGCAACTGCTTGCTGATATTCTTCAATTGCTGGGAACTTCAACCGGCACACTCACAATAGCCACTAGCACTCTACTTCTCTTGAATACACACCATAAATTCCTCGTCGGAATCGATGCTCAGTGTCTGTCATATTTGATTGACGGCATGCACGCCGTATCTGCACCAACCGACCTTTTAGCTAAGGAACGAATTGCCCTTACTCGCATTTTTTTCTACACGCATGGCTTCGTAATAACACCAACCGTTCTTGCTGAATGCAGTCGCATTCGCGACATCGCACGGCGAGCAAACCATGAGAGCTGGATTCGAGTCCAATTTTTTTGCTATCCCATCACGAACGAATCCATAGTTGATCTTCGCACCAGCGAACTCGTTGACATTCACCCGAAAGTGAACGACTGCAAAATCATTG
>DATAHE010000033.1:0-9482 GCA_036263355.1 Steroidobacteraceae bacterium
CGTACCGGCAAGCGTGAAGCATGCGTTGCATTGCTAACGCGATTAAAGGAGCGCGGTGTTCCAGTGCAAGGCGTTGGCATTCAGGCACATCTGCATATCGATGAACCCAGTGTTGACGAGATTGAAAAGAGCATTGTCGATTTTGCCGCACTCGGCTTGCGCGTTCACTTTACTGAACTCGATATCGATGTGTTGCCCAATGTGTGGAAGATTCCTGTTGCGGACATCTCAGCACGCTTCGAATACAAGCCAGAGCGTGACCCTTACAAAGATGGACTTCCTAAAGACATCGAAGAGAAACTGGCATTGCGCTGGGAAGAACTGTTCAAGCTGTTTATCAAACATCGTGACAAGATTGAACGCGTTACCCTATGGGGAGTTAGCGACGACCACAGCTGGTTGAACAACTTCCCCATTCGCGGACGCACCAACTATCCGTTGTTGTTTGACCGCAAGCATCAACCGCATGAGGCTTACAATAAGTTGGTGGCGTTGAAGAAGTAACAAAGTAATCCAAGGTCATCATGAGTTCAGATTTAGAGACACCTTTCCTTGATGCTCTTTACAAGGACCTGGCGCTTGCGCTTGGCAACGCGGTCTGGGCTTTCGCCAGAATCGAATGGACGGTGTACAAATTTATTGGTCGATTATCCAAAGACGGTTTAGACGAACTAGTTGGTGAAATAGCATTCCGCCAAAGATGTTCAATCTTGACGCGTATAGTCGAACGACGGTCCTCACTTGAGCCCGCGAAAGTGAGAGCTTTAGCTGCAATAAAAAACACCGAGCAATTGGCGGAAAGGCGAAACATTATTGTTCACAACCCCTTGGCAAATATGGATCGATATTGATGCCAATAAGTTCATGACTAACATAAGAAAATATTCAAATGCTGCGAAGAAGTTGGATCTGGCTGAATTACATCGCTTTATTGAGGAAACAACAAACGCGGAACAAGAGTTAAGATTCTCGCTGAATGCGATCCAAGGCGTAACGTTTGACTGAACGTTCGAGAGCGACGCATTAATGACAACGCGCGCCTTACACTAAGCGTTTAAAGCCACACCGGTCTTATCAATATCTGCAAAAATTATAATTTGGGAACAGAGCTTTGAAACGTAATGCAAAACAAATAACAATCGTCTGTTCAGCGCGGTAGGTTGCGCTGAGTCTTCGAAGCCACACAGCACGTAACGTAAATCCTCATTCATTTTTTATTTGCCGCGTTGAACCACAACTAATCACAGCAGAACAAAACCACTAATGCCCATTTCTCGCATCGTCGCAACGACATTGCTGGCGCTTATTGCGTTTGCTGGCAACTCTTTGCTATGCCGCGCGGCGCTCTCGCACACAAGTATTGATCCGGCCACCTTTACGACAGGACGGATGTTGTCCGGTGCGATTGCTTTATGGATCATTGTGTTCTTGCGAAAAGGTGGCTATCAAGGCAGGGGCAGCTGGTTATCCGCGTTCGCATTGTGCGCTTATGCCGTGTGCTTCTCGTTTTCTTATGTGCATCTTACCGCCGCATCTGGCGCACTCATATTGTTTGGAACCGTTCAGGCCACAATGATCGGTTATGGCCTTCGATCCGGTGAACGCATGCGTCCACTTCAAATCACAGGCTTCGTGCTTGCCTGCAGTGGATTAGTAGGTTTGTTGTTGCCGGGACTATCGGCACCACCACTATTCAGCGCGTCATTGATGATCGCTGCAGGCATTGCATGGGGCATTTATTCAATACATGGTAAAGGTGCAGGCGATCCATTGAAGGTAACTGCAGGAAATTTTCTACGCGCAGCACCGATGGCACTGGCGGTCAGTGCGATCTATTTGAATAGGTCTTCCTTTGACGCGACTGGACTTATGTATGCAGTGCTTTCTGGCGCTCTGGCATCCGGCATCGGTTACGCCATCTGGTACACGGCGCTACCTTTTATCCGCTCAACCATCGCCGCTACCGTTCAGCTCGCCGTACCGATCATTGCATCCATGGGCAGCGTGTTGTTTCTGCACGAAGCATTAACCTTGCGACTGATAGTTGCATCCATCGTCATCACTGGTGGCGTTGCATTGGTTATCTTTATGGGTAATAAGAAGCAAAACTAGTTTACCAATCAGCGAATCCTACTCAACCAGTGCATCGTTATAATTCCGACACACACCCTCCTGTCTCCATCTCCAGACAGAAAGATCAAAAAATTATTTACGTGTCAACGCGTTAATCCGCACGGCGTTATTGACTGCAACAGCGCTGAACACAATCTCGTTAAACACATTTTTCCAAGGAGATTCCCGTGCGTATTGTTAAACGTCTATTGCCACACCTGATGTGTGGATTGTTGATGACCACGCTTGCCGCGTGCGGTGGCGGTGGTAACGATTCCGGCTCTGGCATTGGTTCCGGATCAAGCTCCAGTGCACCGATGGGTTACGTGCCCATGATCATCAGTGATGATTCCGCACAAGACTGGGCTGTCATTGGAGTCAAGGTGGCTCGCATTGATCTAATGCCACAAGGCAGTGGTGCAGCAGTAACTGTATATGCACCTGCAACGCCAACCAGCATTAATCTGGCACAACTTGATCAGATCGGAGAGTTACTTGGCAATGTAGCCGTTCCCGCAGGAACATATACCAGCGCTGCACTGACATTGAGTGCTAATCCCGGTGATGTCACCCTGACTGCATCGGCAGATCCTGAGACTGGCTTTGCTGGCACTGCGGGCGCCACGGTTCCTTCAGATCAAATTCTGATTCAACACGCCACTGGCAGCGTAGGCAATCGTATCACTTCAACCAGCGTCAAGTTTGAAACGCCACTTGTGGTAACTGCAGGTCAAACCAGCAATGCACTCGATATTGAGTTCGATCTGAATCATCCCGTGTTTATCGTTGCCCATGTTCCGCCATCTGGTAACGGCAATACGTTGTGGGCAGTGAACTTTAACGGACCAGTGCGTCACCATCGCATTCATGACATCACGCGACTGGTGTTGCGTCATATGTATGGCACGGTGACCGGTGTGGCGACAGATAACTCTGCGATTACGATTACCCGTCAATTGCCCACCGTTCCGGCAGTATCACCACAAACTGGTGCTTCAACCGGACAGTCATTGCAGATTCTTGCTGATGCTACGAATGGCACGTTGTACTACGATGTGGATGCCAAAGCAGCACCGGTGACGTTGATGATTTTCTCATCAATTGCTTCAACCATTAATGGCAAGCAGGTGCGTATTGCCGCCCGCTATCAACAGAACGGCACACTGGTAGCAACACGCATCTGGGCAAGCTCCTCATTCGATTCGTTATGGCGTAGCCCAGAAGGTCATGTACTTCATGTAAACACCAATACAAATGTGATTGATGTTGCCAATGAATCTGGATCGCTGGTATCACTGACAGTCAATGCCAATACCAAGTTCTACTTCCGCGAACCGCAAAACGCATTGGATGACGCAACGCCCATCGGTACGGGCACATCTTTCCTTGCTAACAACAACATCGTGCGCGGATTCAAGATACACGCATCTGTTGTCGATCCGCTGGCAACGCCGCTCGTCGCACAGTCCGTTGACATTGAAACCGCTGCATTCGATGGCCGCGTCTCCAATGCAAACACAATGGGCTTCGACTACACGCATCAATACCTGAACGCTGCAGACAACTACAGCATCACCCTGCCCTACCTCAACATTGCAACGGCAAACGGCAAAGATGCCAATGGCAACACCATTAATGGGTTTAAATGGTGGAACTTTGCCTTCCCAACTGTTGTAGACAGTGGCACGAATGCGATCAATGACTTCGTCAGTGCAACGAGCGGCAGCGTCAACTTTGGCGGCACGGCGGGTACATTGAAGAGCTACGGCGTCAGCTACGCGAAGTGGGGTGATGCGGCAAATCTGCAAGGATGGTCTGCGCCGTGGACAGTGTTACTGCCCTCGCCTTTGCCACTCGGCACAGTTGCGAACGGCGTCGTGAACAACACCGGTGCCAGTTCATTCACCATGAATGTGTTTGGTGGCACGAATGCCGCGACCATTAACCTTTCAACAGTAAGCGGTTCTGCATCACTGGTATATCAGGTTGACCGTACCGGTTTGGTACTGAGCGTGAGTCCGGTTGATATCACCACCACGGCAGGCTTGAACACGCTGACAACAGAACTGGTCAACGGTGTCCCAGTGAAAGCTTTTGGTGTTCCACAAGCAGATGGCACAGTGAAAGCCTATGTGCTGATCTACTACACCGGCGCTGTGAAACCAACGATGTAAACGCATGTAACACTTACGCCTCCCGTTACATGTCCTGATTACATCCATGGGCCGCCGGACTTTGTCCGGCGGCTTTTTTCGTCACTGCTCAAACTCGCGTTGCAACATCCAGATGTTGGAATTGAGCATGTTCTGCTGAAACGCGAGTCGCTTGCCATCGGGTGAGGGAATGGCTCTGCCATCGTTGCTGCCAACCTGCCAGCGTAATAGCTGGACATTGCCGTTCAATTCCACATGCAACAGCTTTAGCAGGTCGCCTGCGCTATCAAAAGAAGATACATAGAATCCCTTGCCCTGTGCATCCCAGCGCAGGGTTCGGAGTGGGTTGGTGTCGTTGACATGCAGCATGAACACCTTTACCGGGTTTTCATTGATAGCAATGATGCCGATACCCATCGGGTCGTTGACGCTATCAATAAATCCAATTTGCGAACCATCGGGTGAAAGGTCCCAGTACGAATACGACTTGACCGGTGTCCATCTTGTTTTTGCAAGCTGTTTGCCTCTGCCTATGAGCGGATCAAACTCGTAATAGATTCCTTCATTCCCCGTATGTTCCATGATCACGCAGCGATTGGTGGAAATAGCACAACGCAGGCTACGGTAAGCGTCTGGTTTGGTATCAATCACTTTCGTCTTGCCATCGACCATGGAATAGCGGACGAGAGCGAGCTCGGTATCGGACCCATGCTGCTTGGCGAGGTCGATAAAGTAGAACATCCATTGCTGATCAGCGGTGATCGTGGGCCAGTATTTCTCTTCATCATCCTGCACCATTGAACGAGCATCAGCGTCATCAATATTCCTCGAAAAAAGATTGAAGTGTCCACCGCGATTGGAGTAATACACCAGTGTGCGGTTGTCAGCCAGCCAGGCGCCAGGGCGGCTGATGTAGTTATCCATGGTGAAGCGTCGCGCATTGGTCATCTGGCGACCTTCATCAATCAGATCAGCAACAAAAACACTGGAGGTAATGCGTCCATTTAGCGCCACCAGTTTGCTGCCATCTCTGGTTGCACTCAGCGTCCATGCAGGTTGGTTCATTGATCTGTTAACAACACGAAGGCGCGAATAACCTCCATCTCGCATATTGATCTTCATGGATACCAGTTCGGAAGTGATGGCATATGAATGTGTATTACGCGCCATGATCAAGGTGTTGTTATCCAGCGGCATAAAGTCCGCAACGTAGTCATCCGTGCTGTAGACATGCACCGCTTTTCCAGAACGGATATTGATCGCTTCAATCGTGGTGATGGAACTGTCTGTGGTCGTAGCTGCGAGAAGAATGTATTCACCGTCAGGCGAAAAGCGTGGCCGCGTGGTGATCGTTTCCCGCGGTCCGGTCACGCGCAGCAAGCGAGCCTGCAAGGTGTCGTTATCTGCAATCCACAATTGATTCTCGCCGCGCACAAATGATATCTGCTTGTTGTCAGGTGATGGCGCCGCCATACGCGCATCCTGAAACAGTAGTTGTGGTTGGCCGCCCAGCGATGACATTCGCCATACAAATCGTTCGCTGCTATCGGGACGCACGCCACTGATCAGCAAGTGAATGCCATCTGCAAACCAGTCGATATAGATTGGCACCGTACCTTGCAATATGGGACGTGGGTGTCGTTCCACAGTCTCGATATCGGACACGTAAAGATTATTGTCATCCGCGAATGCGATCAGATTGCCTTCGGGCGAAATCGCCGCGGCAGTCACCATCTGTTCACCGGAGTTGGAAGTGATCTGTTTTGCTACAAACCTTGGTCCACCCATTGCGAGCATCATGGGCAACAGCAAATAAATCGCGAGCGCACTTGCTGATATCAACAGCAACGGCCATTGATATCTGCGTAGAAAGTTACTGAACGATCGTAACTTGTGCGGGGCCAGCACAAATTCAGGCTGATTAGCACGAATTGGTGGCGAGAGTGGTGGAGTCGGGATTCCGGTAGTATCAGGAATTATTTCTTCCGTTAAAGCTGCTTCGAAGCGGTAACCGGAACCTTTGTACGTCCTGATGTAGCGCTCAGCACTATGTGGATCAAGCGCAGCGCGCATCAACGAAATATTGCGACGGATAACACCCTCTTCCACCACCACCTTGCCCCACACCCTGGCAAGCAATAACTCCTTCGACACAATGGTTTCACGTTGCTCCACCAGCAGTATCAACATGTCGATAACACGCGGCTCCAGTGCAACCAGCTCATCGTTCTTGTAGAGCACTCGAATCTGAGCATCCAGTGTGAAGTCGTCGAAGATGTAACGAACCTTGCTGGACATTGCTTGATCCGAATTAGCGACGCAGCTCAGCGCTGCAACAACCAGATATTGCCTTTACTGGCAAACTTCTGGAACATCAGATACTTGCCATCAGGCGATGGAATGCTCCAGCTTAACTGGCTTCCCACCTGTTGCCTGACAACATCGACCTTGCCTGCAAGGTCCACATGCAACAGCTTTAACAGATCACCGCTGCTGTTATATGAGCTGATATAAAAACCTTTCGCGTGAGCATCCCAGTAAAGCGTTGCAAATGGATCATAGCTATTGATATGCAAATCCTGTTTGGCAACCGGTGAGCTGCTGATATCCAGTATTGCAATATCGGTATTGCCCCTGGTGGTATCCAGATAAGCGATGTGAGTTCCATCAAATGACAGGTCCCAATAAAATGCTGTGAGTTCCGCCGCCCACTTAACCCGGATGATTTCCCTGCCCTTGCCTTGCACTGGATCAAACTCATAAAACGTAGCCAGCTGGTTATCGTGTTCCGTCAGCACGCACTTGTTTACTTTAGTTGCACAACGCAGGCTGCGATAGAAATCTGGCCGCGCATCAATCATCTGTGAAGCACCGCCGGCAAGCGGCTGTCGCCACATGGACATCTTCATGTTATCCACCATCTGTCTTTCGTCTTCCGGCATGAAATAAAACAGCCATTTGCCATCGGATGAAATCACTGGACGAATATAGTCACGCTCGTCGGTCACCAGCGCCCGCGCATCAGCCGAATCAAGATCCTGCTGGAAGATGCCGTAATGTCCAGTGCGGTTCGAGAAGAACAATACACCGCTGCTGTCAGGCAACCATGATGACGGCAGGTTGTGACTATCGTTCATGGTAAGACGCCTGATATTGGTTATCTCCGTGCCGTCCTGATCCAGCGTGCCGATCTGCACCGTTGAATAGTGGCGGCTGACTAACGCCAGCAACAAACGTCCATCACGTGTTGCATTGATATCTGAATACACGCCATCGGTGGATGTCGCGAGAACGCGGCTGACGGAGCGAAAGCCAGTACGCAGGTGCACGTTGATGGATATCAGCTGGCTGACGTTGCTGCCACGTGCGATTTGTTGCGACAGTAGTAATTCGCTATCGCCGAGCAGACGAAAATCCATGATGCGCTGTGGCGACTCGTACAAACTGGTGACGCGACCGCTCTCGATATGCCGCGCCTCTATGGTGGCACGAGTCGAGCTAGCCGTGGACAGGCTGTACAACAGGTACTGGCCATCTTGTGAGAATTGAGGACGGGAACCGAAACTATGATTGGCTGGTGGTGTAACTGCCAGCTTTGCATCAGAGCCATCGATGTTTGCGGTCCACAACTCATTGTTGCCACGAATGAACAGCATCTTCCTGCCGTCTGCAGAGGGCATCGCCATGCGCGCATCACGAATGATCAGTTCCGGCCTGCCACCCAGCACCGGTACACGCCACACCATAAACTGGTGTGCCTCCGGATTAAGTGCACTGACTAACAAGTGAATGCTGTCGTAAAACCATTCCACGTCTCTTGGCAACACGTTGTCCGGCAACTTCAATGCGTGTCGTTCAATTGTCTTGCTGTCGCCAACAAATAACGTGGCTTCATCAGCAAAGGCGATCATGCTGCCATCTGGCGAGAGCGCACTGGTAATAATCGGCAGATCTTCAGAATTGGTGGTGAGCTGCCGACTTTCAGCAATCGGACGATGCAGTTTTGGATACACGACAAAGCGATACGTTACTACGGCGGCGAGCACCAGTAACAATGCAATATTCAGCCACCATAAAAGTTGCTTCTTACGTGACCTTGTCGCAACAATTCCTTCTTGCGTCACTTCAGCGGTCTGTTTGCTATCTGATTCCACAACAGCAATACGTTCGGAGGTACGAGTTGTTTCTACAGGCCGCGGCTCGCGATTGGATGAAATAACTTGCTGAGTAACCGGAGTTTTGAATCGATACCCCTGACGCGGTAGTGTCTCAACATAGCGATCACTATTGATGGGATCGAGCACTGATCGCATCAGCGAGATGTTGCGTCTTATCGCGCTTTCTTCAACGATGGTGCCAGCCCAGATGTTTTTCATCAGTTCGTCCTTGGACACCACCGTTCCCTGTCGCTGTACCATAAACAGCAACATATCCACGATTTTGGGCTCGAGTCTTACAACGCTTTCGCCCCGATACAGCACCCGCGTCTGTGCATCGAGACGATAGTCATCGAAACAGTAGAAAAGCTTGTCGGACATCCCCAAGGCACGCCATATTGGTCTAGTTAGAACCGGGGATTATATCGGATAACTCAGACTTTTATCGAATAGGTCGCCGTGGTATTGGCGGCTACTTCTGCCACCGTTATCCCCGGAGATAGCTCAATTAACTCGAAGCCAGACTGGCGATTGGGCCGGGAAAATAAGCCAGATCGGTGACTTACAGGTCCATTGATGCCTGTCAGCGGAAGCTGACAATCCAGCATAAATTTCGCGCTGCCATCTTCGGCGCAATGCTGCATTACCGCCACAACCTTTTAACGTCCGCGACCAGATCCATCGCGCCGCGTCCATGCCCTTGATCAATCGTCTGCAGAAAGATCCGTGATCGCTCTATGACGCGATAAACCTACGTCATGCGCTAACTGTAGCGACACGTCGTTCAGATACTTCCGTAACACGAAAAGAATAATTATCGAACAACCATCCGCGGATTCACTTGATAGTGTTCCAGACGCCACTCCGCCAGCACTTATCTTGATGTAACAAACAAGATAGTTGCCCATTGCTCCTGTGGACTTTGCCATCAGAAGGATTGCGGTGGCTATGGGAACAAGTCAACCGAGTGGCACAGGAATGACATCAAACATTTGAGACGAATGGGGATACTAATCATGAGAAAAGCAATGTTCGGGTTTATCGCGATGGCAATCGCACG
>DATAHE010000034.1:0-4948 GCA_036263355.1 Steroidobacteraceae bacterium
CATGGCGCCGGTGGACGCCCATGCGACATGTGGAGTCAGAATAAAGTTAGGATGTTTAATATCGAGCAAAGGATGGCCATTGCGAGGTGGTTCAACCGTCAGCACATCAAAACCTGCGCCAGCAATTAATCCTTCATCCAATGCTTGAATCAATGCAGCCTCATCAACAATGCCGCCACGCGCAGTGTTGATCAATAAAGCATTACGCTTCATTTTGCGAAATGCATTGATATCGATCAGGTTGCGCGTTGCTGGAATCAAAGGACAGTGCAGCGAGATGACATCTGATTCTGCGAGCAACTGATCTTGCGAAACGAATTCACCGTCAGTAGATTTTCTGGAGGGGTAATCTGCAAACAGCACGCGCATACCGAACGCACGACCAATGACGGCCATCTTTTGGCCGATGGCGCCTGCGCCAATGATGCCAAGGGTTGACCCATGCAGATCACCAATGTCATGTGTAAAGAAGCAGAACTGTTCTGATCGCATCCACTCGCCGTTTGCAACATCTTCACGATAGGCAATGATGTTTCGGCGCAGTGCAAGGATCATGGCAAAGGCGTGTTCCGGCACCGTATGCACTGCGTACTTTCGAATGTTCGCCACCGCGATACCATGTTCCTTGCAATAGGGAATATCGATGATGTCGTAACCGGTGGCAGCCACTGCAATCATTTTCAATTCTGGAAGTTGTCGCAAGGTTTCTGCACGCATTGGAACTTTGTTGGTGATGGCGACTTGCGCGCCGTGCAACTTCGAAACAATTTCCGGCGCAGAAGTTCTTTCATGCTCCACGTACTCCGTCGCACTGCGAGGAGGGCGCACATTAGCCTTTAATGTTGCACGATCCAGAAACACAACGCGTTGAGCCATGCTATCCAACCTCTACAAAGTAAAATCAAGTCTCTAGATATAAACTAATGCTGACAATCAGTGCTGGTCAATGACAATCATCAAGCCGGTAAAAAGATTCAGCAGTGCTTTTATAGACGCGCGTTTTCGCGATATCGTCGAGACCATCAAGACAATAGTCCACAATATTGCACCACTCCGAGTAGCTGCCACCCAGTGTATTGATTGGCCAGTCGCCGCCCAGCATTACTCTTTCTGGTCCAAAGCATTCCAGCACATGATGCACGTAGGGACGAAAGTGTTCAGGCGCCCATTGTTTGCGTCGCGCTTCCGTCATCAGGCCGGAGATCTTGCAGTATATATTCGGTGCTTTGGCCAGTAGTGCAATGTGCTGTCGCCACGGGTCAAGAATGCGATGGCAAATATCAGGTTTGCCGCAGTGATCAAGTACAAATTTAACCTCTGGACATTCGCGAACCAATTCATTCACTGAGGGCAACTGCTTGTGACGGACGCAGATATCAAGACTGAAGTTGAACTGCGCCAGCTCGCGTACACCGTTTATAAAAGCGGGCTGCAAACAGAAGTCCATCGCTTCATCCTCGAAGTTACGACGAACACCTTTCACCAATGAAAATTTTGCAAGCGCATTCAATTCGGCGCGCACACGGCCGCCACGTTCAAGAGCCGCTCGGGCGACAATGCCACAAAGACGAGGCTCGGTTAATGACAGGTCCGACACCCACGTAACTTCTGCCAATGATTGATCAGAACTGCAGCCGCATTCAACGAAGATCATCTTGCTGATCCGTGTCGCTGCCGAGTCTTTGTCATAGTCACGTGGAAGACAGGGATGGTTTAACGCGGGCAATGCTTCCAGCCATGGATATTGCAAATGAGATGGATCCCAAAAATGGACGTGCGCATCAACCATTGGTATGTCGTTCATGTGTTAATTCAATTCGACAAGCCGCCATCGATCACGAATGCGGCGCCGGTGGTGAAGGCACTGTCATCGCTTGCAAGATAGAGAACCAGCGCTGCGATTTCGGCCGCGGTGCCTAACCTGCCCATCGGTTGTCGATCAATAAAGGCTTTCCATGTCGCTTCAGAATTGCCGCCTGTAGCAGCGGCCCGCTGCTCAAGTGAAGGTGTATGAACAGTGCCAGGACACACGGCATTACATCGAATCTGTTTATGTGCGTAATCAGCGGCAATAGATTTGGTAAGACCCAACACAGCCGCTTTGGTGGTGCCATACGCGAAGCGGCCTTTAATGCCTTTGATGCTGGAGCAGACCGAACTCATGTTGATTATTGACCCACCGCCCGCAGCAACCATCTGCGGAAGCGCGTGTCTGCAAATTCGGTACATCGATTCGACATTGATGCGAAATGAATTCGTCCAGGCCTCCTCATCGCATTCTTCTATCGTTCCTTGATGCACAAAGCCGGCACAGTTGAACACGACATTAAATTGATGGCGACTGAATACGTTGTTGACGGCCTGCGCACTGGTGACATCAAGCAGCTCGGTTGTAATTGCTGCGTTTTCGGATTTAAGCGAAGCCAGTCCGCTCTCACTGATATCCGTTGCAAGAACTTGTGCGCCTTCCCTTGCAAAGGTTAGCGCTGTTTCGCGACCGATGCCGTTCGCGGCTGCCGTAATCAAAACAGATTTGCCACTCAGTCTGCCGGTATTCATAAATCAATGATCTCTTCTAAGACGGGATGTTGGGCTGGGTACGAATGCTTCCATGTCAACCAGGCCTTCGCTTTTCAGCTCTGCCCAGAAATCGGAAGGGATGGAAAAGTTGTAGTTGTCCAGGGTGGTGTTCAGTTGTGCCGTGCTCGCGACACCCGCGACGACACTGACTACTTGCGGATGCGCCAATGGAAATTGCAACGCGGCAGCAGCGATGGGTACGGCATGACGATCACAGATCGATTCGATCTTCTGAACTTTGATCAGAACATCTGATGGCGCAGGACCGTAGTTGTAACTGGCTACTCTGCCGGAGCGAAGGCCAGTGGCTAGAATTCCGCTGTTATAAGGCGCACCAACGACGACAGCTACACGTGCGGCGGCACAAGCTGGAAACAATGTCTGCATTGCCTGTTGTTCCAGCAAGGTATAGCGGCCAGCCAGCAGCACGACATCAACCAGCGCATGTTCCATGACTTGCAAGCAGGCAGGCACTTCATTGACGCCAACGCCAAATGCACGAATGGATTTTTCGCTGCGAAGCTTGTCCAGCGCACGAAGCCCACCACCTCTGATTAACTGATCCCACATCGAATCATTCAACGAACCGTGAGTTTGCTGACCAATGTCATGGATGTAGACAATATCAATGTGCGCCAGTCCAAGCCGATGAAGGCTGGCTTCATGCGAACGCAGAATGCCATCATAGGAATAATCAAATACTGGTTTAAATGGCATCGCAGAACGGAAGCCCATTCGCATGTCATCGTTCTTCACTAGTGGGTCAGCGACCAACAATCGACCCACTTTGCTGGAGATGATCATATTGGCTCGTCCACGCAAGCCATCACCCACGCGCCTTTCGCTTAAGCCAAAGCCATAAAAGGGCGCGGTATCAATGTAATTAATGCCAGTCTTTGCTGCGGTGTCGATTAAGAACCTTGCGATTTCATCGCGCATCGGTTCATAGAGATTGCCAAGAGGTCCAGTACCTAAACCGATTTCGCTGACGGCGAGACCGGTATGACCAATTTGTCGAAGTGGAATCGTTGACACAATCAACGCTCCTTGTTGATTTGATGAGCGCCTTCCATGCGATAGATACGTTGCATCGGCGTCCATCGTTCACCGGTCGGCGCCGATCGTAATGCACGCTGATACCGTGCCATCAACGAGTCCCATCTTTCTACGACTTCAGGCTTGGGGCCTTTTCTGGTTCGCGGATAGTCGTCAGCGACTTCAATGATCATCATGCAGCGATCATCAACACGCCAGATTTCCAGTGATTCGATACCCGATGCACGGATGTCATCCACAACTTCTGGCCATACCGCGCCTTCGGCATGGTAGGCCTCGTACTCTGCAATCAATGCAGCATCGTTCACCAGATCCAGTGTCAAGCAACAGCGCCGACTCATGAGCCGGAATCCGCCAACGGACCAAGTGGTTTGGTCCGTAAAATAAGAAGCATTGCAAACCCCTCGGTCGATCTAGAGGGGCATTCTATGATATTTCACAAACTATTAGTAAGATTTTATTTCAAACGCTAAAGCCGGTCAGCACATGCCGAGAATCCGGTTCAAAGCAGCTTGGAAGTGTGACGACAAGGCGTTTTCAGCCTTGTTGGCATCGCGATCCCGACAGGCTTCCAGCACTTCTACGTGTTCGCGAAGGGTGCGCAGCGCCAGAGGGGCCGTGGTTAACCGGTCCAGTCGAATCAGGGTGACGTAGTTTTTCAATCGACGCGCCGTGGTCTCCACCAGCGGATTCTTCAAGCTCTGAATCAAACCGGAATGCAATTGACCATCAAGCAGTTCCACTCGCTCTCGCGAGCTAGCTGTAATGCCACCCGACGTTACGGACTCTTTCTCGATCGTCTGGATCAATTCGTTGTGATCATCCAGTAGTTGCTTGATGGTTCCCGCATCGCCCGTTTCGGCGAAGTGTCTGACTGCGGCGCGTTCGATAATCGAACGAAATTGATAAGTGCTGCGAGCGAGTTCCAGATCGGGATTCAGAAACTGGATGCCAGTACGCGCATGAATGGTAACCACACCTTCCGACTGCAACACACGTAGTGCATCGCGCAATGGCTGTATGGGAATGTCGAGCAGTTCAACCAGATCAGATTGCGATACGAAAGCACCCGCAGGTAACTTGCGCTCAAACAAGGCCTTGAGGACGGCGCGATAAGCCATGTCGCTCATGGACTGCTGGTCTGAAGATTTCTCAGCAGTATGTGCCTGTGGTGTGCGTCGTTTGCGCGGTGCTGCCATGCTTGTACCTGTTATTGATATCTTAAAATCATGGCAGACGATAATATCAAGTTATTCGTCAGACAGTTACCTATTCAAACGAGTTGCCACATGGCAAACATTGCTACCGCGAC
>DATAHE010000035.1:0-4739 GCA_036263355.1 Steroidobacteraceae bacterium
CACGACAATTCGATTTGTGTCTGTTAGAAGCGCGCAAGGGTGATGCAAACGTTGCCCAGTCGTTATTCGAAAAACTTGGAGATAGAGCTCAAACATTGCCGCGCATGTTCGTGGCTTTGCTAGAAGGCATTATCGCGGTGAGACTTCAGCAGCCAGAATCTCTATCGAAGTTGGAAGAGGCTGCAGTAGCATTGATTGGCATGTCCAGTCAAAGTCCCGCTGCATGGACGGTATTGTCGTATTGCTGTGGGTGGTGGGCATTGGCGCTTGATCGAGCCAATCGACGTGAACAGGCGATCGCATTGCTACAGCATGTTCAACCCATTCTTTGTCAGCCCTACAATGCTGAATTGCTAAATGAGCTAAAGCGTTGCGGATTGCTGAATGCTGGCATCGCGGCCCCTTCACTTCCACTTAAAGTGAGCGGCGACGAATCTATTGTCACTACAAGCATGCAGACGGATCATGGCAGCTTTCGCAGTATTCTCATTAGAGGTGTTAATGCGTTGAAGCAGGTTGAAGTGCTGCTTCAGGATTTTGATCGCGGTAGCAAGTTGTATCCTTTTATCATTGGTAGCGAAGATGAGCTGGCTCAACTTTTAGAGATGATCTCCCCACCGCAAGATGGTGGCGCCAAGACACTACAGCTCGCAAAGGAGTTCAATGTGGATGATTGGTTAAAGGAGAAGATGCCGAAGCCAATCAAGAGCTGGCCGAAGCAGGTGGTTCCGCCGATTCAAACGCCATTGATTCAATTCGATACGCTGACTCAGCACTTAAAGCAAAACATGGTGATAGGGGTGATGGAAGTTGACCACCCCAGTGAAATGTTTGCCAAGTTAGGATATGGCGATTGGAATGGTTGTCCTGTACCCCATATACATACCGCGCTGCATGGCTACTGGGGCCGCTACTATCAGTCATCGCCGGTTGTAATTAGTCATGACTCAGTTGAGTGTTATGTGCCAACGCCGACAACGGACAAGAAAGTAGCGATGCAGCTCGCGCGAGAACACCACGCCTACTGCTACGACATTGTAGAGCAAGGTGTGGGGACAACTGCAAAGCTGGCATCATCGCTGCTGGAATCGAGATATTGGTACTTCTGGTGGGATTAATCGGTAGTCAAATAGCAGCTGATACGCAACAGGTATAACGCGCGCTTTGCCATGCCAGATAATTCCAGCCAGGCGCATGCCTGGCCGGTGATCACTTCACTTATCTTAAGGCCCCACCCACATATAAGCAGGTATCTCGGTTATTGGCGTACCGATCTGGATGGTGATTTCGCGATGTGATAGCAACTCAATCGCAGACAGGTCACCGGTATATTGAGTTACCACTCCATTATCGGTGATGTAAACCACCACGGGTATGCCCGATAGCCCTGCAATGTCGTTGTACGAAAGTGGTTGTCCCCACAAAGCGAACACTTGCCCCAATGTGAATAAGCCTGCTGCTGGTGCTTCGACATGAAGCATGCCGGTGTGGTCATGCGTGTGCGTAGCGTAATTGCAGTGACTGGTGGGTGATGTCTCGACAATGCCGATGTGCGAAGGCACAGCGAGCTGTTCACCATTAAGGAATATCGAGAGATGTGCATGCACATGATAAGCTTGACTTGTCACATTGCACTTCAGCCCGGCAACAGGTTGCCCTAGACCACCAGCGGACGTATCACCATCTGCCCAATGTAAAGCACCGATTTGAGGATGATTATCAAGCCAAATTGCGTGATTGGATAAGGGCGGTACTGAACTTGCGGAAGAGCTGGAGCTTGAACTCGACGTCGAGCTGGAACTAGAGCTTGAAGATGTGCTGGAACTTGATTCCGAGCTTGAAGAATTCGAACTGGACAGCGAGCTTGAGCTTGATGAGCTGGATATCGAACTTGATGCGGAACTTGAGACTGAGCTAGCGCTAGATGAAACTGAAGCCGAGCTTGATGTTGAACTCAGGCTTGAACTTGAGCTTGAAATAGAGATTGAGCTGACGCTCGAGCTTGAACTTGATGAGCCCGGTCCACCGACATCAATTGGCGGTACGCTTGATTCCGATGAGCTCGAGGCAGAAATTTCTGAGCTGGACTCAGATGAAGCAGAAGAATCTGAACTCGATTGCTGACTCGTGCTGGAGTCGGACACTGCGCTGGATGTTGCGCTCGATACTGAGCTGCTTAGTGAGCTAGTCGATGTCTGACCCGATCCACCTCTTGGCGGATTCAATGGCAACTCTTTTCCGGTACATCCGGCAAGTATGAATACACCCGTTAGCGCGACTAGCAGTCTGTTTGATCGCGAGGCGTATTTGACGCCATGATAAAAACTGGATTTCACTGCATTGTGCGATGTGGCTTCGCTGTTATTTAATTCGGATGCCATTGTTCGAATCTTCTGTTGAGAGTGGCATCAAAAGCATAGCGGTGCTACGGCCGCGCTATGTAGTCCTACGCCGTAAGACTGCAGAGCTGAATTCTCATCGCTGTGTAAGTTCTGATTACAGACGAGACTGGACGCGATGCGTTGATCGCATCATTGTTATTATTGTCGCGGTTCGAGGCGAGCGCTACGCCTTGAAGTTACAGACGCTGCCGGAATTGTTTTGTTGATAGGCAGTGCCACGTGCAGAATACGTGCGTTCGTTACGACGTTGGCCGCCGCTCATGGCATCCAATACACCTTCAACGCGTTTCAATCGAGTGTTCACCAGCGCGCCATTGCGATCATTCAGTGTCCGGCAATGCTGTAACTGTTCTGCACTTTTTTCCCAGCGTACATGCAGGCTATGTTGAGGATCGCACCAGTTAAGCAGCTGTTCCAATCCTTGCTTGTCGGCAGATCTGCCAGCGGCGCGACACAGTGCAACGCGATCAGCATCAATCTTCAATAGCTTTGATATAAATGTATCGCGCAGTGATCCGGTTTTCTCCAGATCATCAATCTCGTCATTGACAATTAGCTGATGCTCCTGATCCAGCAGCTCGTTCAGATCGCGCAACACGGCAGCTTCGGTGTTAAGTGATTGTTCAAGAAATTGTCGGCACTGGATAGCGTCCATTGTTGTCACCGTGGGAAATAAGCAAGAGGTTTATAAAAGAAAACGGGCACGACAAGGTCGCGCCCGTTTCTACTAAGCCCGCAGAACTCAAACGAGTTTTTGCAAATCTTTTTCAGACTGCAGCAACTTGTCTGCAATGCGTTCCGGATTAATCTTGTACGTACCATTCTGGATGCTGCTGCTGACTTCAGCAACGCGTGAGCTGTCCACCGCAGGCAATGCCTGGATGGTCTGCTCCAGATCCGCCAGTTTGCGGGCAGAGTCCGTAATGTGTGCATCACCTGTGCTGCCGCTGCTTGCGGCATCGCTCGAACTTGACGAATGCGATGTGTCGCTGCTGCGTTTAACGCTGCGGCCACCACCAACATGCACCGGTCCCGTGTCGAAACCACCAATCTTCGTAGGCACGACCCATACTCCTCAGTAACTCTTAACCGGCTTAACGGCGGGTCTGCGGGAAACTTTAGCACTGTGATGAAGTGCATAAATATGGCAAATGTGGGATTTGCCTTTGTAGGATATGTGCCGCTCATCGCACTTTATAACTCCACGTGCACCATAGAGGCTGAATCGACCACGCCTTCCAGCTCTTTAGCGGTAGAAAGGTTCCGAACGCGGATGCGGCTATTGGCCGTGCCGTCCGCCAGCGCAATCGCTTCCGCCCTAACGGTAATGCCTCCTGTGCTGGCCGTTACGGTGACTTGCTGACCACGACGAATCAGGATGCTGGGTTGCAGCATGGCGGGTGTCAGCACCATACCTGCGGAGATATTCTGTCGTGTGGAATAGCCAGTCAATTGTTTAACGTCAGTTAAATAGGCAGAGGACAGTCCGGGTACGCGACGCACATCGAGCACCACGTCGGTCGCGCTTAACTGTGCATCACGACCTACCGCATGATTAAGTACCAACACTGGCGTTTCTGTTTCGATCGTTACTCCTATATATAGAGTCCATTGTTTGCCAGGCACATTGCAGCGAGCGCCGACGGTGGTGCGCGCATTGATATTGGCCCCACTGGGCAAAAAGATTTCCGGCTTACCAATGCATGCGGCCAGATGTAGACGTGAATCCAGCGGTTCTGCTTTGGTTCGTAGTTCGCCCACTTTGACTGCTACCGTATCACGCACGAACTGTTCGGCGAGCGATTGCAGTTCGGGCAATGATTGATAGGCAATCGTTTCATTGATAGCTTGTTGTGCTTGCGTTACTGAACTCAGCAAGCAAACAGATAGCAGAGCGATGCTGCATGCTAATGACTGTCGCAATAAAATCATGGTGACAACTCTTTGACAGATTGTGTGTGATGACAAGAGTTAGCAAGTGGCGTGCCAAGCGACTTCATTCAATCTGTTGCGCTCGCCATGATCTGTATGGAAACCGCATACGTGACTTTAATGTACGGAACGCCTAGTTATTCATTAGTAAAGAAGCGCACGTTTAAAACAATAAACACCCGTTCACTCTGAGCTTGTCGAAGGGTTCATTAATTCATAGTGTTCGGCAAATTCACCTGAACGAAACTTGTTCGACTGGATTACTAACTACATCCTGTAGTTAGCCTTTCGGGCCACCGGCAAGCCGATGTTTGTTTCGACTCCTGTCTGGTGTTGCGTAGTTCTAAACGCGATGATGAAGAGAACGCTATCGATCGATAGATAATGAGAAACGCGTCTCGCTTT
>DATAHE010000036.1:0-6710 GCA_036263355.1 Steroidobacteraceae bacterium
GCATAGCGGCGCAGATAGTGCGCAACGAGGGATGCATCGACATGAAAAGCATAGTTAGCGCCGCCGATAGGCGTGTTGCGGGCACGTTCTGGATGAAAGAACTTTCCGTGTTCCGCCATCATTGTGCACGGTGAAAAGTCATGTAACGAAGTGGCATCGCCATTTGCACGCGCCTTCAGCCAGCATTGATAAAAATCATACTGCTCAATGGGCTTGCCGATGACGCCAAAGGGGTGGAAGTAACTATCGCTGCGTTGGTGCCAGCCTTTGAATTGAATGCCCAGTTTATAAGTGGCCTCGGTGGCACGCATGAAATCCTGTTCGTCTATGCCCAGGCGTTTGATCAAGCCAACGAAAGGAGGAACTGTGGATTCACCGATGCCGATCGTGCCGACTTCTTCAGACTCCACCAGGTGAATCTCGCATTGTGAGCGCTTCAGGTGATGGCACAGCATGGCTGATGCCAGCCAGCCAGAGGTGCCGCCACCAACAATCACAATTTTCGACAAGGGCTTCATGGGATGCGAATGTACCAGCAATTGCTACCAATCGCGATTTTCTACCAGTATTCCGGGCGAATCCTGTGGGTCTGGCTCTGTGCTGTAGTTCCAGTAAGCAGCGCTGCTGGCCTGAATGGCCTTCCGTAACATGTCGATGGATTTGTGTCTCGGAAAGCTCACCCGCCAGGCCAGACATAATGTTCGTTTGGGTACGGGCGCAGCAAACGGACGCGTGGTTAGTTGCTTGCTGGAGTATTGCGAGGTTTCGGTTGCGGTTTGTGGCAGGATCGTGATGCCTAGTCCAGAGGCGACCATGTGGCGCAGCGTTTCCAGAGTGCTGCCTTGAATGAAGCGCGGTGTGGCTTGATCACCCGCAACCGCACGTAAATGCGGAAATGCTTCAGTGACCTGATCGCGGAAGCTGTGACCTTCACGAAGCAGCAATACTTCACCAGCGTTCAAGTCTGTCGCAGTAATTGAATCTTTGTGTACCAATGGATGATGCGCTGGCAACAGCAGCACAAAAGGCTCATCGAACAGTGGTTGCACGACGATATCGGGTTCATTGAAAGGCGCGGTGATCAGAATCGCATCCAGCTCACCTTCGCGCAGTTTCGCTGCTAATGATGCCTGATGGTCTTCTTCAACATACAGCGTTAGACCCGGTGCCATTTCCTGTAGCAGCGGAATAAATTGCGGCAACAAATAAGGACCGATGGTGGGCAGCGTGCCCAGTGCGAGCGGACCTTGTAATTGCTCTTTGTCGCTATTGGCTACGTCCTTGATCTGCGCGGCCTGATCCAGCATCTTGCCAGCCATCAGTACAATCTGTTTGCCCAGCGGTGTGACTAGAACCCCTTGTTTGCCACGTTCAAACAGTACGACAGCCAACTCGTCTTCTAAACGTTTAATGGCGATACTTAGCGTCGGCTGGCTCACATGGCATCGTTCAGCAGCGCGACCGAAATGCTGTTCTTCTGCCAATGCGACGATGTAACGGAGTTCTGTGAGTGTCATACCGAAGTTGATTCGCGAAATTGCCAGTCGCGTAGTCTTATACCATAGGCATTACTAGCAGTGAAAAACCGGAACTTTGCGTATTCAGCTTGTCTTAAGCCGACAGTATTAGAATACTGTCTTAGTCAATGAAGTCGCGGTCAGTTGAGTTGGCTGAAGCAATGTCTTGATTTGTACTTTATGAGGATCGTGTCATGAAAGCGATATGGGTGATGTGTTTGTTGACGTTGATGGCGCCGCTGGGCGCAATGGCTGAATCTCGTGATAGTTCCTGGTATGTCGGCGCAGGCTTTAGCGCGATGCAAATTAATGATTTATGCAAGGGTGCGCCGAGTTCCATTTGCGATAACTCCAGTTTGGGCTTAAGTATTCGTGGTGGCTGGTATGTCAACCGATACTTTGCTCTTGAAGGCATCATTGATGGTGCCTCAAGCTTTACCAGTCCAGCAGCGCGAGCCGCCAATCTGAATGGCAAAACCAGTGTTGGCATGATTGGCATTGGCGGTGTGGGATTTGTTCCTCTTAATAGCAAAGTGTCATTGCTGGGTGGCGTTTCCCTTGCCTACGCACAAGCTTCCACCAAAATCTATGCGGACGGCACTGCGCCTCGTGATTGCCATTACTACTACAGTGACTGGTATGACGACTGGGAATATTACTGCGAACATCATCGTGACGACGATTATGAAAGCGGCGGCAATGGTGTGCTGGGTGCGCAAGTTGGTATTGAGATGCAACCCACCCGTCACGTACGTGTACGTGCGCATGCACAACGCTATTTTTCTGTGGATGGTGGACTGTCGTTTGGTCAGCGACGTGATGTCGATGTAATGGGCGTTGCCGTGTTGCTTGCGTTTTGATAGGGGCCTCAACGACGACGTGAACGCAGTTCCAGTCAATATCATCTGCGGTGCATTGGGCTCCGGCAAGACGACTGCTATTGCAAATTTGCTTGCCACCAAGCCAGCGGATGAATCATGGGTGGTCATTCTTAATGAGTTCACCGATACGGGACTTGATGCTCTGACGCTCGCATCAGCTGCTATAGGCAGTTATGACGTGCGCATGATTCCGGGCGGTTGCCTGTGTTGTACCGGTGAAGAGGACTTCAGGCGTCAGCTATCCTCTTTATTGACACAAGATGAGTTGCCGTCACGCATCCTGATTGAACCCTCCGGCGTTGGATACGCTGGAGCAATTGTCGAAGAACTGCGTCCATTCGAACACTGTGCGGCGATCAAGTTATGCAGCACCATCGCGTTGATCGAGTCACGGCATATCACTGAGTTGGACAGATTATCTTTGACTGAGCGTGATCAGGTTGATGCATCTGACGTTGTTATCATGTCGAAGGCAGAGTTGTCTGGTGACGCGACGAAATCTCGTTTCAAAGACTGGGCACAGGGTTTATTTCCAGCAAAGCGTTTTGTTGGATTCAGTGAACGAGGCATGTTGCCTGCTCTAGCATTGTCGCCGCCGGATCGTGCTAATCACTTCTCGTTTGCCAGGCCTGCGAACGAACAGATTCATGTTCATGCCCTCAAGATTGAGTCACGCGAAGTGGTGATGAATCACTTGTCGATTACTTCATCAGTTCATCACTATCTAAATCGCGAGGCTTGTGGCTGGATTATTCCCGCCGAAATGATGTTCGATCTTGAAAAGGTTCGCACAGGCTTATCTGGCAATGACCAATTGATCGATAAGGTTGAGCGACTCAAGTGTGCACTGCGTACCGGAGTTGATCGATGGCACCTGATGCAGCGATGGCGCGATCAATTTGAAATGCGGGAAATATCGTGGCGTAACGATAGTCGCATGGAAGTTCAGATGCAGGAAGACGCAAGTCCTGACTGGAGTCAATGGGATGAATGGATTGCCTCAGCCATTGTTGATGATTGATTCACTTCAATCATTCGTCCAAGTCATTTTGTCGTGCCGTTAATCTTGGTTAGAAACTCCTGTTGTGCGGTAATGTGCGGCTGGTTTTCAGCAATGGCTTTCTCGTAATTACCATCGGATTGAAGTATCCACGCTTGCGTATTGTCGCTGAGATAAGTTTCAAGGTCACGAATGATACGGGCTTTATAGCGTGAGCTTTGCACTGGGAACGCGACCTCGACACGACGGAAAAAATTGCGTTCCATCCAGTCGGCGCTGGCCAGATAAAGTTCAGTGTCGCCAGCATTGTGGAAGTAATACACGCGCGAGTGTTCGAGGAAACGACCAACAATTGAACGCACGTGAATGTTTTCAGAAATGCCTTTCAGGCCCGGGCGCAGCGCACAGATACCGCGCACAATCAAATCGATTTTCACGCCAGCCATTGACGCTTGATACAAAGCTTGAATGATCTGTGGGTCAATCAACGCATTCATCTTGGCGATGATGCGTGCTGGTTCGCCGCGCTGTTTGTGTTCGATCTCGCGCTGAATCTTGTTCAGCAGCTCCGCATGCAATGTAAATGGAGATTGCAGTAACTTCTTTAACGGTTGTACGCGAGTTGGACTGGTGAGTTGCAAGAATAATTCATGCAGGTCTTCGCCAATGGCTTTGTCGGACGTGAACAGACCATAGTCGGTATAGGCGCGTGATGTCTTGGGATGATAGTTGCCAGTGCCCATATGGCAATAGCGACGCAGTAGGCCGTTTTCGCGGCGCACTACCATAATCAACTTCGCGTGCGTTTTGAATCCAACGACGCCGTACATCACATGTGCGCCTGCTTCCTGCAGACGATTCGCAAGCGCGATATTGGCCGCTTCATCAAAGCGCGCCATTAGCTCAATCACTACCGTAACTTCTTTGCCTGCACGTGCGGCATTTACCAATGCGTCGACAATGACTGAATCCGGGCCGGTGCGATACAGAGTTTGTTTAATGGCCAGAACGTGCGGGTCTTTTGCCGCTTGTCGCAGAAATTCGATAACGGGCGAGAAAGACTGGAAGGGATGAAATACAACGACATCACTTTCGCGCATCACTGAAAAGATGTCATCTTTAGCGAGGATGCTTTTTGGTATAGCCGGTGTGAATGATGGATATTTCAGATCGGGACGATCTACCAGATCATAAATGGCCATCAAGCGATTGAGATTAACCGGGCCGTTGACTTGGAAAAGATCGTTGCTATCCAGCTCAAAATGTTTCAACAGGAACTGCGTGATGTCAGTTGGGCAATCCATGGATGTTTCCAGTCGCACTGTGTCGCCATAACGACGCTGTGCAAGTTCGCCTTCAATTGCACGCAACATGTCATCCACTTCTTCGTCATCGACAAATAGATCGCTATTGCGTGTCACGCGAAATTGCCAGCAGCCTTCAACGGACATCCCGCTGAAGAGATGTGAAACGAAGGTAGACATGATCGCGGAGAGGAATACAAAGCACGTTGTGTCGGGTGCATCAGCCGTAGGCGGGATTTTGATGATGCGAGGTAGCGCCCTTGGCACTTGAACAATGGCAAGTTCGACATCGCGTCCAAAAGCGTCGATGCCATTCAATTTCACAACGAAGTTAAGGCTCTTGTTCTGAATGCGTGGAAACGGGCGTGCTGGATCCAATCCAAGTGGTGTCAGTACGGGCTCTACTTCAGCGGCGAAATAACCGCTAAGCCAGTCGCGTTGTTGTTGCGACATGCTTTTCATATTGACGAAGCGTATGCCTTGCGATTCCAGCGCAGGAAACAACACCTGATTAAGCAGGGCGTACTGATCTTGTACCAGTTTGAGTGAACGATCATGGATCGCTTTAAGCTGTTCTTGTACGGTCAGACCATCTGGCCCGCCTGAGGTGGACCCAAGTTCCAATCTTTGATGCAGCCCGGCAACTCTAATCTCAAAAAATTCATCGAGATTGGCGCATGAAATACACAGAAAGCGAATGCGCTCCAATAATGGCAGCGTGGTGTCCTGGCCCTGTGCAAGTACGCGCTCATTGAACGCAAGCAGCGATAACTCGCGATTGATATACAGTTCGGGCGCCTGCAAATTCACATCTAGCATGATCGTCGTGTTCCTCGGGGAGGTCGAGGATACTCCGTTATGTATGACATGAGTGTGACATTGGGCACGTGAAATCGTGCCAAATTGCGCTCACTTTCCGTGATTTGCACCTTCCGCTGAGACAATGCTAACGGCTGCCTGTCTCGCTCGATCAAGCGACTCGAGCATTGCGTCGGTGTGCTGATGAAATTCGGCCAGATAACTCATCGGAATGGGACTAGCATCGGGCAATGGAACCGTGCGTGGGTCTTTATAAATGCCATTGATTCGATATTCGTAGTGCAAATGAGGCCCAGTGGCAGCGCCGGTATGGCCGACGTAGCCGATGATTTGACCTTGGTTCACACGACTGCCATTACGTATTCCAGCAAACCGCGACAGGTGTCCATACAAGGTGCTGATCCCGGCGCCATGATCCAGAATAATCACGTTGCCATAGCCGCCACGCGTGCCCGCAAAGTCGACTTTGCCATCGCCGGAAGCCTTGATGGGCGTCCCGGTAGGTGCCGCATAATCAATTCCCTTGTGCGCGCGAATGGTATTAAGAATGGGATGCAAACGCGCGAGTGAGAAACCCGAACTGATGCGCGTGAAGTCTACCGGCGAACGTAAAAACTGTTTACGCATGCTGCGGCCTTCGGGCGTGAAATAGTTGGCGATCTTGCCATCGGCAGATTCATAACGGACGGCGCGATACAGGCGATGATCGTTAATGAACTCGGCAGCAAGAATGCGACCATCTCCGAGATAGTTGTTATCGCGGTATAGCTGTTCGTACGTCAAGGTGAATTCATCGCCACGACGAATGTCCAGCGCAAAATCGATATCCCATCCAAATATGTCATTAGCCAGGCGCATGATCACATCTGCACTTAACCCAGCGTCACGCGCCGCCACATATAACGATGAATCGACGACGCCATGAGCGGTGGTTACTCTCGTGTCGACAGGCGTATTAACCACCTCAGAGCTGAAGCTGTCATCTTTTCGCGTTACGGTAAGTAACTCAGTGTTGGTCAATCGTCGCGTCAACGCCTGTAACGCGCCATCAATATGCGTCAATGAAATCGCATCGCCTGGTTTAAGTACATCCAGTGCGCGCTTCACGTCGGGCAAGCTACGAACTGCGGCCAAGTCGTTGAGGCTGAGATTCAGACGTCGAAATACCTGCTCCAGTGTATCGTTGCGT
>DATAHE010000037.1:0-3026 GCA_036263355.1 Steroidobacteraceae bacterium
TGGCGAGGCCAATATTCTTGTCGGTACACAGATGCTGGCGAAAGGTCATCACTTTCCGAATGTCACACTGGTAGTGATATTGAATGCCGATCAAGGTTTGTTCAGCGCCGACTTTCGCGGCAGTGAACGTCTTGCACAAAGTATTGTGCAAGTGGCGGGTCGTGCAGGCCGCGGTCAACAGGCCGGTGAAGTGCTGATCCAGACGGAATATCCCGATCATCCGTTATTACAACGTCTTCTGAGTGGTGGTTACGATGCCTTCGCCGAAGCGGCACTGGAAGAACGCGAGCTTGCACACTGGCCGCCTGCTTCCCGGTTAGTGCTGATGCGTGCAGAAGCAGACACCACCCAGCGCGCATTGCAATTTCTACAGGCAGCAAAACGCGTTATCCAAAGAACATCACCAGCATCGGATCGCAAGGTTCAGATTTTTGGTCCTGCCCCTGCACCGATGACCCGCCGCGCCGGCGTGCATCGAGCCCAACTGTTGTTGCGTGCAACGCAAGCAGCGACCTTACAACGCATTCTGTCCAGTAGCGTTGCCGAACTGGAAGCCGTGCCCGAAGCTAAAAAGGTGAGATGGTCAGTGGATGTAGATCCGATTGAGTTGTTCTAGTTCTTCACAATATCAGGTCGATAACAAGCGCTTGATTGCAGACTCATTTAGTTTTGCGAATCTATTTTGCTCCCGCACCACCGCACCTTCACGTTCATAGAATGCGATGCCGCGTGCGTTTGATTTATGAAGCGACCATTCGAGCTTACAACAGTGACGTTTCGCGGCCTCGCCGGCAACGAACTTAAGAATACTTCTGCCTATACCTTGTCCTCGGCATTCTGCAAGGACAAATAAATCATCCATCCACAGTCCCGGTCGCGCTGAGTAGGTAGAAAATATCGGGTAGTAAGAAGCAAACCCCACCAGGGTTCTGCCATCAACGGCGACTACAAAATGACATTTCGGAGACTCGCAGAAAATGGCGCGTCCAAGCTCCAGCTCCGTTGCTGTCAGAGTCCCAGAGGCGCCATCAAATTCCGCCTTGGCCTCCAGCAAGGCATATAGCTGGTGAATATCTGCCGGCTCAGCGCTGCGTAGAGTGATTGGGTTCATAAACGCTCTGGAAGTTTGAGTGGATATTTTAGGCTTATGTCTGCGTTCATACGAAGAAAAGTGCGTTTGGCCCACAAAGAAACGTCTATCTAGCGAGCTCACCGACTGAGGACTTTAGAACCCACCGGAAAACCAAAATAAATTACACTTGGCGTCTGAATTTCGTAGTAATGGCGGCTCCTTGAAACACCATATCGTCCAACTGCTCGATGCAGCATTAAAGAACTTGCCCGCAGGAACCTTGCCTGCTGATGTAGTACCAGTTGTCGAACTGGAACGCACACGCGAGGCAGCGCATGGCGATTTCGCCAGCAACCTCGCCATGCGTTTGTCGAAGGCAGCAAAGCGTAATCCTCGTGAACTGGCACAGCTAATCGTCAACGCCATTCCGGCAAATCAGTTGTTGGGCAAGGTAGAACTGGCGGGGCCCGGCTTTATTAACTTCCATTTCTCGCCGGTTGCTTACGCGCAGGAGTTGAATGCCATTCTGCAACAAGGCTCCAAGTACGGCCATGCAGATGTGTCTGGTGACAAGACCGTGATGCTGGAATTTGTATCGGCCAATCCAACCGGCCCGTTACATGTGGGTCATGGTCGGCAAGCCGCACTGGGCGATGCATTGGGCGCCTTGATGAAGTCGCAGGGATACGATGTGACGCTGGAGTTCTATTACAACGATGCCGGTGTGCAAATCCAGAATCTTGCGTTGTCAGTACAGGCACGTACACAAGGACATAAACCGGGTGACAGCACATGGCCCGAAGCTGCATACAACGGTGACTACATTGCAGACATCGCTCAGGACTTTCTTGCAAAGAAAACCGTGCGTGCGATGGATGGTGAACCCGTTACGGCAAGCGGCGATGTCAATGATCTGGAAAGCATTCGCAAGTTTGCTGTGACGTATCTGCGCAACGAACAGGACATTGATTTACAAAACTTTGGCCTGAAGTTTGATAACTACTATTTGGAATCGAGTCTGTATTCCAGTGGTAAGGTGGAAGAGACAGTTAAAGGACTAGTCGCCAGTGGCAAGACTTATGAACTGGATGGTGCCTTATGGTTGCGCACCACAGAATATGGCGACGACAAGGATCGCGTGATGCGCAAGTCTGACGGTACCTTCACTTACTTTGTTCCTGATGTCGCTTATCACGTCAGCAAGTTTCAGCGTGGTTTCAAGCGCGCCATTAACATTCAAGGTTCGGATCATCACAGCACAGTGACACGTGTGCGCGCCGGTTTGCAGGCATTGAACATTGGTATCCCGCAGGGTTATCCAGACTATGTGCTGCACAAGATGGTCAAGGTGATGCGTGGCGGCGAGGAAGTGAAAATATCCAAGCGTGCAGGCTCTTACGTCACCGTGCGTGATTTGATTGAGTGGGTGGGACGTGATGCAGTGCGGTTCTTTCTGGTATCGCGACGTGGCGATACAGAGTTTGTATTCGACATTGATCTGGCACTGTCGCAAAGCGAAGAGAATCCGGTGTACTACGTGCAGTATGCACATGCACGCGTATGCAGCGTGTTTCGTCAGGTTCCGGAAAAAGGTTTCGCGCATGATGTCCAGCAAGGCGCTGCCAATGTGCAGTTACTGAACACTGCACACGAAGTCGCGTTGATAAAACGCCTGACCCATTATCCAGAGATGCTTTCTTCCGCAGCCCAATCACTGGAGCCGCATCAGATTGCTCATTATCTGCGCGAGCTCGCGGGTGATTTTCATACTTATTACAACGCGCATCAGTTCCTGGTTGAAGACGCGGCGTTGCGCAATGCGCGTTTGAATCTGGTGCTGGCAACAAAGCATGTCATCGCAAATGGCCTGTCATTACTGGGCGTGAATGCGCCGGAGAAAATGTAATGGCCAAGGACTATAAAAATGCGAAGCGCAGCAGTGGCAAAGGCATGT
>DATAHE010000038.1:0-3201 GCA_036263355.1 Steroidobacteraceae bacterium
CTTCGTGGTTCTCAGCTCAATGATCAACACACCCAACAGCGTGACAACACCACCGATGATCATTCGTGAAGTGATCTGATCATGATTGATTAGTATTCCAAACAGCGCGCCGAACAACGTCGCAAGCACATTCAAAGGCGCAACGCTGGAAACCGGATACTTCTTGAGTAAATAAAACATGATGGTCTGCCCTGCAAGGCTGGAGCCGAGCACTGCAAATGCGACCGCGCCCCATGCGGTCATGCTTGCGTCGTGCATTGACGCAACTTGACCCGATTCCATTAGCAAACTCATCGCCACCATTACCGGCGCGGTGAACACACCAATCCATGCCTGCAATTGCATTGGGCTGACGCCACGCAAACGCTTGATATAGATCATGCCGCCCGCCGCGCAGATCGCATGCAGCACCACACAAAGCAAACCACCCAGATAACTGAAAGCGCGTGGATCAAAACCAATGATGAATACGCCGATGAACGCCATGGCAATACCCGTGATTCTTCGCCAGTGAATCACCTCGCCCAGCAGCAACACTGAGAAGATGGTTGCGAATGGCACAATCAATTGCGAAAAGATTGCAACGGTCGACACATCTTCTGCAAGCTTTAAACCAAGCACCAGAAAACCAAAACCGCCCGCACCTGTTCCCATCGCGACGGCAAACACTGTCACCATCTGACCAGGAAACCAGCGCAACCAGGGCAAACAGATCAAGGCAAGCAGAATGGCACGCAATGCCACAAACAACACCGGAGATATTTCATGGACGCCGAGTTTGGAAGTAACAAGGTTCAGTCCCCAAATGGCATTGATGCCAATTGCGAGCAGCAGATGATGGGGCTTTAACCAATGATGTTTGCTATTCGTCAATCAAACTCAACCGTTATTGTTGCTTTAAAAAAAGGCACTTGACGATGCTATCAACGTGTCGAGTGAACGAACTCCACAAAGCCTTGCAGATACTTCTGCCACTGTGACTTGATCTTGTCGTCAACCAACTCACCTTTGTCATTGAATACTTTGTCTCCGTGTGAGACCAGCATCTTGGGACCAAACCACGGCTTGGTCTGCAGTGTGCGCAACACCGGCAGCCATGCTGCTTGCGCCAGCGTTGTGCCGAAACCACCCGAAGATGCACCTGCTATGGCGAAAGGCTTATTACCAAACACCTTTCCGGAATCTTCTGGTGGGCGCGATAACCAGTCGATGGCGTTCTTCAATACACCTGGAATTGTGTTGTTATATTCAGGTGTAATCAGTATCACCCCATCTGCGGCGATAATCTGATTCTTCAAAGCTTGAACCGCAGCGGGAATGCCTTGCGCTTCGACATCGCCGTTATACAACGGAATATCCTGAATGGCGCCCACTTCCAGCTTTGCATTTGCAGGCATCAACGATTGTCCCGCGCGCAACAACGCAGTGTTGAATGAACCTCGACGCAAGCTACCTGAAATTCCAACAATGATTGTCATCTCATCTCCCGGAGTGTTGCTGTAAGGCATGCACAAAATACATCAATACAGCGACTAGATATAAGTTTCAAGCGGCTCCTGCAAATACAATCTATACTCCAGTCACGCCAATGTCGGCGATGAGGAAGGCGGATATTTTATGACTCAGTCCGCCGGACACAGCCGACCGCTCGATATCACACTGCGTGTTGGATGCCACCTTGTGTACAAGGTAACAGGCTCCGCTACCTTGTTGCTCAACGTACAGCCGCTGCGTGACCGCAAGCACATGATTATTGAGGAATCGCTGAACCTTGGCGACTTGCCCATCGACGAACACGTGGATGACCACGGCAATCACGTTTACCGACTGGTACTACGGCACGGCGCCAATATCATTCGTCATGACGCCATCGTCGCCGTATCGTCTCGTGTTGATAATGATGGCGTAACCAACACTGCACCAACACCCATTGATGAACTACCACCTTACCTGCTGCGCTATACGCTGCCCAGCCGTTATTGCGATTCCGACAAGCTGACTAATTTTGCCTGGGAAAAGTTTGGACACATTGAGCATGGTTTGCCACGCGTACAGGCCATCAGTGAATGGCTACATCGCAATATAAAATACACCTACCTGTCAGGCCGACCTGATTTATCAGCATGGGATGTGTTGCAACGTGGCTATGGCGTGTGCCGCGACTTCGCACACCTTGCGATAGCTTTGAATCGTACGTTTAACTTGCCTGCGCGCTACGTTACTGCTCACGTGCCCGACATTGGTTTCCCAGATCCGGAAAACCATATGGATTTTCACGCCTACGCTGAGGTTTATCTGGGTGGTCAGTGGTACACCAGCGACCCGCGTTTTCATGTGCCCAGAATCGGTCGAGTGAAAGTGGCATGCGGTCTTGACGCAGTGGACGGCGCATTCTCCACTATCTACGGTGGAGCGACACTAGACCACTTCGAGGTCTGGGCTTATCAAGTCGCACGTGGTTCTGTGCGCATCGGTGATCCCATTGATGTGACCAAACGACTTGATAACCAGTGGAAGATTCACCTCGACAAGATCAACTGAACGTCCTACTGAGTTGCCCAAGCATGCAGATGAAATTGATGCGTGTAAAATTAACGCGCAGATATCATTAACGTCCGCTGAACTATCGTGTCGATGAAAATCGTTTGCTGAGATACGCAAACAACGTTCGTATACATTGCGCTTCTCCGCCTACTGGCCGACCAGGGCGATCCTTTGCATTCCATGCATACAGATCGAAATGTATCCATTGCTTCGCCTTGCTGACAAAGCGCTGCAAGAACAATGCGGCAGTAATGGACCCTGAGAAACCGGAAGCCGATGCGTTATTCAAATCCGCAATCTTGCTACCCAGTTCGTCTTCATAACCTGCCCATAGCGGCAATTGCCACATGGGATCGCACTCTTTCAATCCAATCTCCATCAACTCGCGCGCGAGCGATGAATCGCGTGTGAACAAAGCTGGCACTTCAGGACCCAGCGCAACTCGAGCTGCACCAGTCAATGTCGCCATATCAATCAATAACTCCGGTTCGTCCGCATCAGCCAGTGCCAATCCGTCGCATAGGATCAATCTACCTTCGGCATCGGTGTTACCAATCTCCACATGCAGACCCGAACGTGTATCGAGCACGTCCCCGGGTCTGAACGCATTACCACCAATGGCATTCTCCACCGCAGGAATAATCACTCGTAATCGCA
>DATAHE010000039.1:0-5028 GCA_036263355.1 Steroidobacteraceae bacterium
ATCACGTACTATCACTTTCAGTCACCGCGCTGGAATTATTTCACCGCTGTTGACTTGGGTTTAAAGCAAGCACCAGGATCAAAGTTGAACTGTGTTGGAATATCGATTTTCTCGCTATGCCCAACAGCGTCCCAGATGCGAGTGTCGGACCAAGGCGTATTCATGGCGTAATGGAAGCTACCTTCCCCCGGGATTGGAGCCGCTTGTCCGTAGTAGTTGGTGTAAAGCTCTGCAGAGGAGTGATAGAGCACATTGCCGTAGCCGATCAATCCATACTTCATCGCCAACGGACGATCAGATAGATCGCCACACCATGCCTGTCTACCGTTGATGTAAAGCACGATACGATCAGGCCGAACGAAGATGTCATAGTGTGTCAGTGGCGCTTGTTGATCGAAAGGCTCGAACATCGGTTGCGTGGCTTGTTTCTGTGCGTTTAAGCGCCATGCCATGCCGTGCTTAGCCTCTGGATCATTGTCTGTCATTCCATCTGGTTTCAAATTGATTCGCCCTTTATCAAGCCCGGCTGGTTGAATAAAGGCGTGAAGTTCAGAATGAGGTTCGTCGAACCAATCGGCAATCGCGCCGCTGGGCGCGCCCCAATTCCATGCTTCCGCTAGTTGAAGCAAACTCAAACACTCTTTGTTGTGATACTGAGTTTGAGGTTCACTCTCTTGCGGAGCTGAAATGTTGACGCCGCCTTCTTCGTAGAAGGCAGGTGTACCTACCGGAAAAGTTCGCGGGATATGAGTCGATGGATCAACGAGTTCTTCACGCGTGTCGCCACCACAGATAAACCAATGCCAGTAACGACGTTGCGATGCGCCTGAGTCAATTCGAAAGAAAGAGTGAACGTATTTGGTGGTATCCAGTTGCTGCGGCACTGTTTTGGTCGAAGCAAAATACATGGCGCCAAAAACGTCTTGATATTGATCTGCAAAGGTGGTGTACAGACGACCATGACGCTGCCATACCTGCATGCCTAAAGCCGTGGCTGCGTCAGAACTACCCACTGCGCGCTGGACGCGATTCGTCCAGAAGAACCAGTTACCGAATTGGCCACCACGGGCTAGCCCGGAACCCTCGTTACGAATTGGTTGAAACGATGTCATGATGCCGTCGGTTGCAAAATTATCGAATATCGAGTTGCTACCGACATCAAAAACAGGAGCATTGATCGTTTCGTCAGCTGCAGGCCTGACTACGGTGATGGCGCTTCTGGCCAACACAAGCGGATCAGCTGGAATCTTGGGATCATTGGGATCCACGCCTTTGCTCAGAGCGTTGTTCGGATCATCAGGGGCAGGAAACAGGTTTTGAAAGTCATCCAGCGCTGCTCCTTGTCCGTTCAGGATTTCATTTCCATAGATGGCTTTTACGTCTGTAAAGCTGCGAAAGTCAAAGCTGCGCGGACCGCCATTCAATGGAATCGAAGCATTGGTATGCGACATGACTCCCGGGAATGGGCAAGGTGAAGCCAGCGCTTCAACGATCACTTTGTAATTGCCATCTGCGATCAAGCCAGGTACTTCTATCGCCTGGATCAGTTCGCGATTTTTTGCCGAAACGAAATTAATTCCGTTAAAGAGGAACGCGTCTATGTTCCTCTCAAATCGTTGCCTGTAACCCGCACAAGCCAGAACGGCACCGCGGGGTTGCGTGCCATTAAAGGTTACGGTCGATGAGTCATATATATAAGCTCGGTAGTCGGCAGCGCCCTTGATCGCAGGCACATACACTATTAATGCATCACCTCGATTGAGTACAGCAATATCAGAAATGCTGGGAAGGCTGCCAGCAAGCGCACTTGGCAATGATGTCCAGGTCGCAGGAATTGCATGTCGCGGCTTGTGATGCAGCGTATCAAGAAAAATCCCGAGACCGTTAAACTTACTGGTAGAAGGAGGGCCAATCGCCGCCGCTGTGGTGCCCGGCATAATTGTGGTGGGCACACTTGGAAATCCGGTATTACCTGGTGTCACCACAGGGGGCAAACTGTTCGATGAGCTATTCGATGAACTTAACGAACTACTGGAACTACTTGACGTCGCAATCGAGCTTGAGCTCGACGCAATTGATTTGGAGCTGCTCGAACTCATGCTCGACGACGCAATTGAAGAATTGCTCGAGCGTGAACTATTGGTGGACATCGTGCTGTTTGACGATGAGTTGCTGCTTACGCTAGAGGCAGCACTGTTGGTAGAAACACTACTGGATGTGCGGGAAGAGCTGGCGACTGAGATCGCCGATGAGCTGCTCACGTTACCGTTGGCACTTGAGCTCGAACTGGTCGCGACACTCGCGCCATTGCACGCAGCCAATGCAAAGCAGAATGGTGCAAGAATGAACCGGAAATGGCTTCGGAATAGGATGGTTGAAATGATGATGTTCTGGTGCTGCATGCAGTACTTTACTCTCAAGCTATTCGCTAACACGGGATGCATTAGTGAATCCATCAGCAAGCTAGCATGCGACCATTGCCCTTCTAATATGGGCACAATATTTTTATGCTATTAAAATATCCTGTAGCCGATGCTGCTTGTTTATGTTTACTTGATGTCGTTGAATGGATACAGGCCACCATTTTTTAAGCGATCCATCATCTGAGCTTGTCGATATGTCACACGGGGTGTATCAGTCGCAAATGTGAACGGTGGCTATGAAAATCAATCTGGTTAGAGTTGTTGATAGCGTCTCTCGCAACGGGATGTACTTTTATTACCCGAAACAACGGCCTGAAATAAAAAAATTCGCTACACTGCCTTCGGTTTTTCTCATCAGTGTTTCGGGTTAAATGACTGCAACCGTATATATATTCGACAATTTCCGGCTCGTACCTTCGCAATGGACCCTTTACCAAAACGATGAGCCGGTAAAACTAGAGCCGAAGGTAATTGATGCACTGTTGTATCTGGTTCAGGAGTCAGGACGCCTGGTCAGCAAAGACGAGCTTATCGCCCATGTCTGGCCAAACGTTGTTGTTGACGATGGAAGTCTGCTGCGGGTCATTGTTGAAGTACGCAAGGCTCTCAACGATGTACCACCATATCGGTACATTAAAAACATTAGAGGAAGAGGCTATCGTTTTTGTGCCGCCGTCACGACGCAAACAAAGTCTCCAAATGAACTACAGCAAAATGAGGTTCCGCAATCTGATGCGTCATCATTCAATGTCTCCAAAATCAAGAAAGGCCTGGTCTTCCTGATTGCGTCAGCGGTGTTGCTGTCTATATTCGGCGTTGGGGTGTTTTATCGGTACGGGCGCTCGCCCTCTCCGAAAGCAGAGTTTGTCGCCAAGCAGCTAACATTTAATTCCAGAGAATTACCCGTTCTAACCGCAGCGATTTCGCCCGATGGAAACCTGATTGCATTCGCAGATCAGACGGGCCTGTTTGTTAGTGATTACGCGCTGCTTGAACATCATTCGCTCACGCTGCCAGATGGAATCATAGCCGGTCACATTGAGTGGTATCCCGACAATATTCATCTTTTGATAAGCGCTTACAACGTTAAAAATCATCATGCGGAAGTTTGGAAATTATCGACGATTAATTCGGTGGCGAAGCAACTTCTGACTGATGCAACCAATGCGACGGTTTCTGCCAACGGCCAAAGAATGGCATTTATTCGCGATAGCACTGAGTTATGGATTGCTGCATCCGACGGTAGTGGCTCCACCAGGGTGGCTGCCTTGAATGACAACACCAAGTTTGTTCTACAACCTCAATTTTCCTTTGACGGTGAGTATCTTCTTAACGGAAGGCTGTTAACGACTGACGGCCATCCGGTCATTGAAGCCCGCAACATTTCCTCAGGTGTAGTGACGCGCATTTATGAATTTCAGTTACATGACTTCCTGGAGGGCTTTGTTATATTGCCAAACTATGAATTGCTGATCGCACGTCACCTTCAGGGTACTGAGGATAATTCGGTTATCAGCAAGATTAGATTCAATGTGGAGAAGCCAGATGCTTCGCCGCTACAATTGTTGCTAACGTTACCGCATGAGATCGTCGGGTTTACGACTTCCCACGACGGTGAACGGATTCTCTTTATCAATGCATTCTCTGAATCCGATGTATATGTTGCAGATGTCGGGCAAGGCGGAGCAGTAATTTCCAATCCTCGTCGACTAACGCTCACTGACACTGGACAATGGCCTAGTGGCTGGTTGGGTGATGCTCATACGGTATTGTTTCAGTCAAAGCAGATGGCACATAAAAGTTCCATTTACAAACAATCAATTAATTCACAGAAAGCGGAGGCAGTTGTCGTTGGAGAACACGAGGATTTCAGGGGTGTTGTTGATTACAGTCAACAGTGGTTGTTTTACTTTGAGATTGAAGGCACATCGCTTCGTCTGATGCGCCAGCGCCTTTCCGGTGGTCTGGCAGAGATGCTTGATGCAAGACAAGACGCATACCGCCAAATCAGATGCGCTGCGCATGCGAATGTTTGTGTCTTGGCAAATTACGATGATCATGACATTAGCTTTATCCAAGTTGACCCCAAAAATGGAATCGGCGATGAGTTGGCTCGAGTTAAATGGGTTCCTACCTATAATTCGGAAATCTGGGATATTTCGCCCGATGGCACGCGCATTGCTTACATCAACAATATTGATCACGCGGACTCGATCGAATTGTTCGATCTTGCATCCACATCAAGAAACAAGACATCAATACATGTTGTTAATAACGATCCGCTACGATCATTATTTTGGGATGCCGAGGGTCGGGGATTTTACGTGTCGGCCTATGATACGAGCGGAAGAGTCCTGGAGTTACTGCATGTGTCACTCGATGGCAGCACTCATATTTTGCGCACGCAAGCCACTTCTGGAGAAGGCTGGGCGATTCCTTCACCCGACGGAAAACATTTGGCATATCAGCAATGGACTCAAGACGGCAACATCTGGATGTTGCAACGGCAGGACTAAAGTTGCCGATTAGCCGATGCGCGATGAATATCGCGCTGTGGTGAACAACAACGCTGATGAGAGCGTAGACCTCTTTATTTTTTTCTGCC
>DATAHE010000040.1:0-2563 GCA_036263355.1 Steroidobacteraceae bacterium
AGACTTTGTGGGTCTTAAAGGTGAGACTGGTGATACATTAGTATTCAATTCCTGTAACTATGCTCCTTATTGCGCGAGTAATGCTTCGGAATTTTCCAATCATGTGCACAGTGCATTGTTTGCCCAGAATGAAGCCAGCAAAGACTTGTATTTATTCGAAGGGCCGATTGATGCCGATTACGGCGTTGCAGCGGCTGCGCCCGAAGCCAATAAATTACGGGCGATACGTTTGATCAATTCAACAACGGGCTGGAGCATCGGCAGCGAAACAGTAATTGCAACCAACAGCGGGAATATACTGCCGCAGTTATCCAGTGCAGTGAGTGCCGCAAACCATGCATGGATCATGTATCTGAATCCAGCCAAAGGGGTTACGTTTGGCAGCTTTGCAAACGATGGCAGTTATAACGAGAGCACGATACCCAGTCCGGACAGTTTGACGAAACGCAATGGGTGGGGAGTGTTTTCTATATCTGCCAACGAAACGCATATCTGGGCTATATGGGATACGCTTGGTTACTACGATGTCAGCACACTTAAGGCGGTGCAGGCATATTGGAATGGCAGTACATGGACTCGATTCAATGATGCTTCAGGTGCCGCGAACTCTATGGGTATGGCAGGTATTGCTGGCTGGAAGAGTGGCGTGTGCGGCTTGTTGTTTAATGGTGATATCCAGGCTCAAACCTATGCTCAACCCACGGTTTCATGCATCTGGGGAGAATAGCTACTAACCAAGATGTATTCGCTACGATTGATCAATCGACTGCATCGACTGCGCGAACATACGTGAAATAGTGGCGCTCCCAACGAGATTCGAACTCGTGTACCAGCCTTGAGAGGGCTGTGTCCTAGGCCACTAGACGATGGGAGCTTTTTAACAAGTCATCGGAAGCTACTGGGGTTACCGCGCACCCGAAGGTTTTTCTTCAAGGTCGTCAGCACGCCCGGAGCGAAGATGCGTTAGTATACGGGCTGGTTTTTATTGCTCAAGCGGAACTCATCATTGAGTAGCCAAAATTCTGACAATTCACAGGCAAATCGGCCCACTGACAAGAACGGGCCTGTCGTCATTCCCCGCTCATTGCACCCCGTTTCGCGCCGGGCCATTTCGCCCGCGGCGCTTAAAGTGCTGTATCGACTGAAGGACGCTGGCTACCAGGCCTTTCTGGTGGGCGGAGCGGTGCGTGACTTGCTATTGGGCCGTCAACCCAAAGATTTTGATGTTGTTACCAATGCACATCCAGAGCAGGTACGCGAGTTGTTTCGCTCCTGTCGGTTGATTGGTCGTCGTTTCCATCTGGCACATGTGCGCGTTGGTCCCGAAATCATTGAGGTTGCCACGTTCCGTGCGTCGCACACTGTCGTCGATGAAGACAATAGCGTGGATGAAGACGGTCGGCGTGTACTCGATAACCATGGTCGCATACTGCGCGATAACCTTTACGGTAGTATTGATGAAGACATCTGGCGTCGTGACTTCACTGCCAATGCGCTGTACTACAACATTGATGATTACTCCATCTGGGACTATACCAATGGCGTGATGGATGCAGAACAACGCGTGCTCAAGTTGATTGGTGATCCTGAAACCCGCTATCGCGAAGACCCGGTTCGCATGTTGCGAGCGATACGTTTCGCCGCCAAACTGGAATTCAGCATTGAGGCAAAGACGGCTGCGCCGATAAAATCGTTGGCATTCATGCTCGACAGCGTTCCTGCAGCACGTTTGTTCGATGAGGTAACCAAATTGTTTTTGGCGGGCGGTGGCTTGCAGAGTTTCAGGTTGTTGCGACACTATGGTTTGCTCGCTCACTTGTTTGCAGATCTTGACGGACATCTGACGAGTGACGACGTTGCGTTAAAACTTGTTGAGCAGGGATTAGAGAACACGGATATTCGTATCCGCGAAGACAAATCAGTCACGCCCGCATTCCTGTTTGCAGTTTTGTTGTGGCCAACAGTACGTGCGCACTCAATGAAGAATAGCCGCTCGGAGGAAAATGGCGAGCTGGATTTTGGCGCGATTCAAACTTCATTCGATACCATATGTGCGCGTGTTGTAAGACGTGTTGCTGTACCCAAGCGCTTCAGCATGACTTCGCGTGAAGTGCTGGCATTACAATCACGCTTTACCAATCGTGGCGGTAAACGCAGTTTGCGTTTGCTTGATCATCCACGTTTTCGTGCTGCTTATGATTTTCTGTTGCTGCGTGCAGCCGCCGGTGAAGTTCCGCAGGAAGTTGCCGACTGGTGGACTGAATTGCAATCCATGCCAGCAGAAGCGCGACTGGAGAAAGTGGAGTCTACGAGTGCGCCGACGTCTGATGCGCCACCAGCGAAGAAGCGACGTAGACGCAGGCCAAGACGCAAGCCCACTGCGTAGCCATGTATCGAGGCTGCGAACTACCAAAACGAGGAAACGCATCAGCGCTTTGCAAAACGGTAACGCCATCAGTTACAACTCGTCAGCAAACAACTTAATCTCGATCCCGCTTACAATCATTGCGAATGCAGTTTTTTTCCGCCCTCAAAGAATCGCGCAATATTAATAGTGTTTTTT
>DATAHE010000041.1:0-4343 GCA_036263355.1 Steroidobacteraceae bacterium
GGTGCGATCACGATGACGGTGCGCAGCTTTCTGCGTGACCCGGAAAGGCCTGTTGTGTTTGTGCCCGTGTACTTTGGCTATGAACGGCTGGTGGAAGGCAAAACTTATATCGGCGAGCTGTCCGGTAAACCGAAGAAGAAGGAATCCTTTGTGGGTGTGTTGCAAGCCATTCCCGCGTTGCGTGCGAAGTTTGGCAAAGTGCACGTCAGCATTGGCGAGCCTATTTTTCTGGACGGTTTATTGCAGCAATACGCGCCACAGTGGCGTGACTCCGTAGCCGAAGATAAGCCAGCCTGGCTGGGGCCGCTGGTCAATGATTTATCAGAACGGATCATGCGCAACATCAATAGCGCCGCGTGTGTAACGCCAATCAACTTGCTTGCGCTGGTGATGCTGGCTACTCCCAAGCAGTCGATGGTGGAACTGGACTTGATCAAGCAGCTGGAACTATATGCTTCGATTCTCAAGCATCTTCCTTATTCCAATCTAGTTGATGTGACCGATATGGATGGTGCTGACATCGTCAAGTATGGCGAGAGCATGAAGTTGCTCAGCCGTCGCAATCATCCATTGGGTGATGTGATTTACATGACCGAGCAGAAGGCAGTACTTGCCACATACTTCCGCAACAACGTACTGCATTTGATGATCCTGCCATCTGCCATTGCAAGTTGCTTTCTCAGTAACCGCACGGTGCGTACGGAAGATGTACAGCGTTTGGCATGGCGTTTATATCCTTATGTGAGCGATGAACTGTTCATGCGTTGGACCGAAGCGGAGCTGCCACAAGTGGTACTGGATGTGCTTCGCACGTTGCGTACACATGGGTTGCTCGAATCGCTTGATGAAGGCTCAACCTGGTCGCGACCGAAAGTGGGCACTGCTGCGGCGGTGCAGTTGTCGGTGCTGGCGCAGATGAGCATGCAGATTATCGAACGATACTACCTTTCGATTTCGTTGTTACTGAAGGCGGGCAGCGGCAAGATCAGTCAGGAAACGCTGGAACAACAGTGCTTTCTGATGGCGCAGCGAATGTCATTGCTCTATGAACTTAATTCGCCTGAGTTCTTTGACAAGAGCCTGTTCAAGAACTTCTACGACTTGTTGCGCAAGCGCGGTGTGCTTGGAGTGAATGCCGAAGGCCGCTTGACCTATACCGATATGTTATTCGCCGTAGCTGATGATGCGCAGCTGGTGCTGCATGAGCAGATTCGCAACAGCGTGTTGCAAGTGACGCATCACTAATACTGTTGCATGGATGGTCGTTTCTGGGCGGCGCTGATTCAATATGGTTCGATCGGCAAATAGTCAATTGGCATTGCAGTCTGCTTGTCCATCAGTGCAATCCAGAACCCACGAGGATGCTTCACAGCAAGCCATCCAACGTTGTCCGGGCTCAAATGGTGACTTTGAACCGCAGTCATTACCAGCTTCTCTCTATCAGAATTGCGTTCAAACAACTCTTTCAAGGGATGAATCGCGTTTACTATCTCCGCGTGCTTGCTCTCGTATGGCCGGTAGAAGTTTGGGCGTGCAGAAATGTCTTTGCCTGCCAGCGCAAGAAATATTGACTGCGTACGTTCCTCTGAGTTGTCGGGCTTAACCGCGACCACCAGCTTTGGGCCCAATAGGGGAAGGCGCTTGTATTGCGGGTCCGTTGCTTCGATTAAATCCTCCTTCTCAATGTTGCCCGCCGATACCACATCAAATCGGTCAACGGTAAATGCGATATAGACCGGCCGGTATTGCGCAACTACCGTGACACCATAGAGAAGTGCCGCAAGTTGAAGTACCCCAACGACGGCGTAGTCAATGATCAACGAACGCCGCGATTTGCCACGGTCAAATATCACCAGTGACATTAAAGGTCCCAGGATCAGGTCGCATCCGAGAACAATGGCAAACAGCTTGATGCCATCCATCATGGTTGCGAATGGTGGTGGGAACCAGACCAGAAAGACTAACGTTGCAATCAAGCTTCCGACGACGGCAGTGATCAAAAAGTGCCAAAGTGCTGCACGAATTTTGTCTCTGAATTTCACGTTCATAAGTGCGCTAATGAGATGAACTGAGTTACTCAAACATGAATATTATAGTTCAACTTGATCTCATCGCCATGCATGCCACGAAATCCCCAGTTGTGTGCCGGACTTTCGTAAATGCAGATCTCGATATCTTGATATGTAATGCCGACTTTGTCGCGGATGCGGTCGAATAGTAGTCGAATCAGTTTCTTCCGGGCATCAACTGATCGACCGGCAATCATCGTGATCTCGATAATGATGTAATCATCTGTTCTTCCGACCGGATACAGCATGTTCTCCTTGTCCATCAGGAAGAAACGATGAGCCTTTTTGTCAGCCGGAAATTGCAGTGCTTCCATCACGCATTCGTGAATGACTGCAGACAGTTGCTCACGACGTGGTGCAAGGTTCTCTTTGATGCCAAAGATTTTTACTTGCGCCATAAATCAGGCAGCCGCCTTGCTTGCGCGCAATTTGCTGTGTTTGCGTCCATACATGAAATAGATGACGAAGCCGATGAGCGCCCAGCCAACAAGACGAATCAGGTTGGGCCAGCCGAGACTGAGCGCCATGCCACCGCATACCAACACACCCAACAACGAGACGACCCAGATGGCTGGCACTTTGAAAGGACGCTCAAGATCGGGTCTGGTATAGCGTAAGACAAGCACGCCGACACAAACTACGACGAAAGCGCAAAGCGTGCCAACAGATACCAACTCGGCAAGCAACCCAATAGGGAAGATCCCAGCGACAGGTGCCGCGACCAGCGTGGTGATCAGCGTTGCAACATGCGGTGTTTTGAATTTTTCGTGCACGTTACCTAAAGACTTAAAGATCAAACCGTCTTTGGCCATTGAATAGAAGATGCGTGTTTGCGCCAGCATCATGCAGAGAATGACTGATGACAATCCTGCGAGCGCGCCAACAATCACCCAGTTCACCAACCATTTAAGTTCGGGGTGTGCCATCAATGCCGTCGCTACAGGCGCTGCATCATTCAATTGCAGATAAGGCATCAAGCCAGTTAAGACACCTGACATTAAAATATACAGCACGGTGCAAATCAGTAAGCTCGCGAGGATGCCAATAGGGACATCACGTCGCGGATTTTTTGCTTCCTGCGCCGCAGTGGAGACTGCATCAAATCCAATGTAAGCAAAGAAGATAATTGGCGCTGCACGCATTACTCCGCTCCATCCGAACTCACCCCACACACCGGTATTGGGTGGAATAAATGGATGCCAGTATTCCGTGTTCATATACATCGCACCAAAGCCAATGACGGCGAGCACAATCGCAACCTTGATTGCCACAATGATGTTGTTAACGAGTGCTGATTGTTTGATGCCGATGTAGAGAACAAAGCCAACGATTAACACAATCAGAACGGCGGGTAGATTTACAAACGCGCCCGTGAACTGAAAGCGGGATGTTTCTTCGATATAAACTACCGGCGCACTAGTCAGGCTTTCAGGCAGGTAAGGCAGATTGAACGATTGAAACAGCTTGCCGAGATATCTGGCCCATCCCACCGCGACGGTAGACGCTGCAAACAAATATTCAATAACAAGGTCCCATCCAATAAACCATGCAACGAACTCACCCAGCGTTGCGTATGCATATGAATAAGCGCTGCCGGATACCGGAATCATTGAAGCGAATTCGGCGTAGCACAGTCCCGCGAAGATGCAGCCTAAACCAGCGAGAATGAATGACAATACAATGGCAGGGCCAGCATGCTGGGCAGCAGCGGGACCGGTTAACACAAATATTCCCGTGCCTATCACGCCGCCAATTCCAATGGCCGTTAATGCCCAGGGACCCAGTGTGCGCTTTAGTTCCTGCACTTGCCCGGCATCGGCAAAATCCTTTATCGACTTGGTGATAAACAAATCATTGGCCATAGAGCTAACCCGTTTATTGTTGTGTGCGAACGAATTGGACCGGACGAATCGTTGCGGGAGCTTATCTTAAATAGCGAGCAAATGTTATCTGCACCTACTATGCATAGCTGGGCGCGTTGCCAGCACGCCATTTAATGTTGCAACCAATGCTCGGTATTTGATCGTCGCTGATGGAGTTTCCCTTTAATAGTGCGCCAGTGGCAGCGCGCAAATCAGCGCCGTTCACAGGATAACCATTGCCGGGTCGACTGCTGTCGAATTGGCCACGATACACCAGGCGCTGTTGTGAATCGAACAGATAGAAGTCCGGCGTGCATGCCGCTTGATACGCTTTGGCAACCGACTGCGATTCATCAAGCAGGTACGGAAAGATATATCCCGCGCTATGCGCTTCTTCTTTCATGCCGGCGGG
>DATAHE010000042.1:0-3255 GCA_036263355.1 Steroidobacteraceae bacterium
GCTACGCAGCAACATATTCTTCCGCAACAAACTGCGGACGTGCTGGTATTGTCGGTCACGTTATCAATGATGATGGGGCCGGTGCTGTCCTCAGCCTATGATGTGATTGAGCAGCGTTGGCTGAAAGCAGCAGATGGTCCGTACGACAGTATTGAACCGCGCGATGGTCATGTATTGATTGCGGGCTTTGGGCGCTTTGGTCAGATCGTTGGTCGTATTCTTCGCGCGCGAAAAATTACCTTCACTGCGTTGGATATCAGTCAAGGCAACATCGACTTCCTGCGACGTTTCGGCAGTCAGGTCTACTACGGTGATGCATCGCGTCTGGATATGCTCCGTGCAGCTGGTGCAGACCGCGCGACGGTACTCGTGCTGGCCGTGGATGATGTGGATGCCTCTATTCGCACGGCAGAAATTGTGTTGCAGCATTTTCCTGATCTCAAAATCTATGCCCGAGCTCGTAATCGTCAACATGCCTTTCGTTTGATGGAGATGGGTGTGCAGCTGATCATTCGTGAAACTTATGCCTCCAGTCTGGAAATGGCACAGGCCGTAATGGAGTCCATGGGCGAATCAGCACTGACAGCCCGCGCTGCAGTAAAAAGATTCCGTGAACACGACGAGGCAACGTTGTTGAAACAATTTGCCGTTCGCGATGACGATAGCAAGTTGATTGCGACCGCGCAGGAATCCGTCAAGCAGCTGGAGCAGCTGTTTAATGCTGACGTAGCGGAAGGAGCAGAGACTTCGCGAGATGTGGCGGTGAGCAGTACCCAGTGAAGTTCTGTTTTAGTGCGATCAATTAAAGGCATCGCACTGTGTAAGTGCGCTTGCCGAGATGCGTCACTGAACATTACGGATGGCGGTTCGCTGGAGCAACTCTTGCATTGGTCAAGCATTGAACAGGCAAACTTGCCATTCGCAGGAACCATAAGTGTCCATACACGTTGCACTGAATCACATCACCAGTTATCGCTACGATCGCCGCATCAATCTCGGGGCACAGATTGTTCGGTTACGGCCTGCGCCACATTGCCGCACACGCATTCTTTCTTATTCGCTACGCGTCTCGCCGCAACAGCACTTCATAAACTGGCAGCAGGATGCACAATCGAACTATCTCGCGCGACTGGTCTTTCCCGAAAAGACGGATCACTTCCGCGTGGAGGTGGACCTGGTTGCTGAAATGTCAGTACTGAATCCCTTTGATTTTTTTCTGGCGCCGCATGCGGAAAAAATTCCCTTCAAGTACGACAACGCTGAAAAGCGCGAACTGGTCTCTTACCTCGTTAAAGCGCCATTAACACCGCTCGTTGAAAAGTATCTGGCTGCGGTGCCACGTACGGAAACACGCACCATTGATTTTCTCGTGGAGCTTAATCGCAGGCTTGCCAATGACATCAAGTATCTGATTCGTCTTGAGCCCGGCGTACAAACGCCGGAACAGACTCTGCAAAAGGGTTCTGGTTCATGTCGTGATTCTGCCGCGTTACTGGTGCAGCTATTACGGCATCTTGGTCTCGCTGCACGTTTCGTATCCGGCTATCTCATTCAGCTAACAGCAGATGTGAAATCACTGGATGGCCCATCAGGGCCTGAAAAAGATTTCACCGATCTGCATGCATGGTGTGAAGTGTATCTGCCTGGTGCAGGATGGATTGGTTTTGATCCCACATCAGGATTGCTCGCCGGTGAAGGGCATATTCCCTTGGCATGCAGTCCCGAGCCCGCTTCTGCTGCGCCGATCACAGGCGCGATTGATGAATGCGAAGTGGAGTTCGAGCATCACATGCAAGTGTCGCGCGTATGGGAGGCGCCGCGAGTCACCAAGCCCTATACCGATTTGCAGTGGCAGAAAATCAATCAGCTGGGTAAGGCACTGGATCAGGAAATACAGCGCGCCGATATGCGTTTGACCATGGGAGGCGAGCCGACTTTCGTTTCAATCGATGATCCGGACGGTGAGGAATGGAATACCGCTGCGCAGGGTCCAACCAAACGCAAACTGGCGGCAGATGTGTTTCATCGTCTGCGTGAAAAGTATGCGCCGAAGGGTTTGATGCACTTTGGTCAGGGCAAGTGGTATCCCGGTGAGCAGTTGCCACGCTGGTCGCTTAATTGTTTCTGGCGCAAAGATGGCGAGAAGGTTTGGAACAATCCTGAGCTGTACGCAGATGAGAAGCGTGATTACAGCGCGAATGAAATCAAGGCCAAGTTGTTTCTGGTCGAAGTGGCGCGACGGCTGGGTCTTGTAGACAAGCATATCTTCGCCGCTTACGAAGACGCGTTTTATTACCTGTGGCGTGAACGGCGTTTGCCGGGCAATGTCGATCCTTTAAATTCCAGGCTAGAAGATCCACTCGAACGGGCGCGGTTGGCGAAAGTATTTTCGCAAGGTCTCGATAAGGCAGTGGGACATGTGCTGCCGATCTCGCGCAATCCTGCCAATACGCAATGGCAAACTGGATCGTGGTTCCTGCGCGATGAACGTTGCTACCTTGTTCCGGGTGATTCACCGCTGGGCTATCGTTTGCCACTCGATTCCGTGCCGTGGGTGAGCAAGGGTGAATATCCCTACGTCTATGCTCAAGATCCCGCAGCGGTGCTGGCACCGCTGCGCAATTATCAGGTGATTCGTCAGCAGCTGAATGAAAGCTTGCGTGGACCAAAGAAGGAATCCACTGAAGATGCGCCATCCATGCAGCAATCCGCAAGCTGGATAACCCGCACCGCACTCTCTGCTGAGCCGCGCAATGGTGTGATGTATGTATTCATGCCGCCTGTGTCATGGCTTGATCATTACCTGGAGCTGGTAGCCGCCGTGGAAGGTGCGGCTGATCGATTGAACATGCCAGTGATCATGGAAGGCTACGAGCCTCCTTCTGATCCCCGGCTGCAGAGCTTTCGCGTTACGCCCGATCCGGGTGTCATCGAAGTGAATGTTCATCCCACTGACAATTGGGATGACATGGTGGAACGCACTACACATTTGTATGAAGTTGCGCATCTATCGCGCTTGACGACCGAAAAATTCATGATGGATGGCAGACACACCGGTACCGGTGGTGGCAACCACTTTACGATCGGTGCGGCAAGTACGCTGGATTCACCTTTCCTGCGTCGCCCCGATCTGCTGCGCAGTTTGATTGGTTACTGGCACAATCATCCATCGCTGTCGTATCTTTTCTCTGGTTTGTTTATCGGCCCAACATCGCAGGCGCCGCGAGTGGATGAAGCACGGAATGATTCGCTGTA
>DATAHE010000043.1:0-5139 GCA_036263355.1 Steroidobacteraceae bacterium
TGGCAAGTATCTTTCTTTACGCAGCACAATGATTTTTGGCGGCGTCAGCATTAATCCGCAGATTGACCAGTTACGACGTGGCACCGATATCATCATCGCGACGCCGGGTCGTTTACTTGATCACGCGCAACAACGTACGGTTGATTTAAGTCGTATTGAACTGTTGGTGCTGGATGAAGCAGATCGCATGCTCGATATGGGATTCATTCACGACATCAAGCGTTTGCTGAAGTTGTTGCCAGGCAAGCGACAGAACCTGATGTTCTCGGCAACGTATTCGGATGATATTCGCAAGCTTGCACAAGGCTTGCTGCGCAATCCCGTCGAAGTAGAAGTCGCACGACGTAACACCGCGGTTGAATCAGTATCACAGCATGTGCATTGCGTTCCCAAGGACACCAAGCGTGCTCTGTTATCTCACTTGATTCGCGCCAATGAATGGCCACAGGTGCTGGTATTTATGCGCACCAAGCATGGCGCCAATCGTCTGGTGGCACAATTGCAGGATGATTCCATTTCGGCTGCGGCGATTCATGGCAACAAGAGCCAATCAGCGCGTGTCAGTGCGTTAAGAAACTTCAAGAGCGGCGACTTGCGAGTGCTGGTTGCCACCGAAGTGGCGGCCCGCGGTCTGGATATCAAAGAGCTGCCCTACGTGGTCAATTATGAATTGCCCAATGTGCCAGAAGATTATGTACATCGCATCGGTCGCACTGGTCGTGCTGGTGCAACCGGTCAGGCCATATCGTTGGTCTCACCCGATGAAATGGGCTTGCTGAAAGATATCGAGCGAATGATTGGCAAGCCGGTTGCGCGGCACGCGTTACCAGAAATCTCCCAGGCTCCAAAGAGCGCGCGCCCTGCGACTGTATCGGCCCCTGCGCCGTCGCAGCGTCAAGCACGCAGTCACGGTAATCCTAACCAGAACGCGCGACCGCAGCAGCGTAAGTTCCGCTCAAATGGCGGTTCGTCGCATCGCGGTGGTAATGGTCAGGGCACAGGCTCCGGACGTACCGGGTACGTGGCTCGCGCTGGTCATTGACTAGGTGCTAGCCCATAGATGGGCTGCACGACGGTGGTGGACAATGCGATAATCGGAAAATAATTCTCAGGAATGTTTTCCGGTTATTGCCACGCATGTCCTTCGTCCATCTTCATCTGCACACTGAATACTCGCTGGTCGACAGCGTGGTCCGCATTCAAAGTGAACGCGACGAAAAAGGTGAGCTACAAGTCCTCGGCGTCATTGAGGCTGCTGCCCAGTCTGGCATGCCTGCAGTGGCGCTTACCGATCAAAGCAATCTGTTTGCGATGGTCAAGTTTTATAAGGCCGCCCAATCAGCAGGTGTGAAACCGATCATTGGTGTTGATTTACTGCTGCGCGAACCCGATGAACGACTCGAGCCATCGCGACTGGTATTGCTATGCCAGAACGAAGTCGGCTATAAAAATCTCACGCGACTGATCAGCGAAAGTTATTTGAAAGGCCAACATAAAGGCGTGCCTCTCGTGCAACGCGAATGGCTGACGCGAGATGCGTTGACTGGTCTGTTCGCGCTTGCAGGGCCTCACAGTGATCTCGGTCGATTACTCATCAACGGTCGTGACTCCGAAGCCAGTCAATGTCTTGATGAGTGGCAGCAACTCTTTGGCAATCGCTTTTATATGGAGTTGCTACGCACCGGCCGAACGAACGAGGAGCAACATCTCGCTGCCGCAGTGGATCTTGCTATTCGTCGTGGCGTACCAGTGGTCGCCAGCAACGATGTGCGTTTTGTTGCTCAAGAAGATTTTGAATCGCACGAGGCGCGTGTGTGCATTCACGATGGTGCGCAGCTATCTGATCCGAATCGCCCACGTCGTTACAGTGAACAGCAATACTTAAAGACACCACAGCAGATGGCGGAATTGTTTGCTGATCTTCCCGAAGCGATTCAGAACACACTCGAGTTGGCAAAACGTTGCAATCTTGAAGTGAAGTTGGGCAAGTCGGTGCTGCCTGCCTATCCGGTACCGGAAGGGTTAACGACCGAAGATTATCTGCGACAGGAAGCGGCAAACGGTCTTGAAGTTCGGCTTGAACAGCTGGCTGCGACGCCACAACCCGGGCTGCGCGTTATTCCACCCGATGACTATCGAGCACGCTTGCAGAGTGAACTGGATGTGATCTGCAACATGGGATTTGCTGGTTACTTCCTGATCGTTGCGGATTTCATTCAATGGTCAAAGGACAATGACATTCCCGTTGGTCCTGGTCGTGGATCGGGTGCAGGCTCACTGGTTGCTTACTCCATCAAGATTACTGACATTGATCCGTTGCAATACGATTTGCTGTTCGAGCGCTTTCTGAATCCAGAGCGTGTCTCCATGCCCGACTTCGATATCGACTTCTGCATGGATAATCGTGACCGCGTGATTGAATACGTGGCGCAAAAGTATGGTCGCGAACGTGTTTCGCAGATCATTACCTATGGTTCGATGGCAGCAAAGGCCGTAGTGCGTGATGTGGCACGCGTGACGGGGCAGAGCTATGGCTTTGCCGATTCCATTGCCAAGCTCATTCCGTTTGAATTGGGCATCACGTTGAAAGGCGCTTTGGAAAAAGAAGAGGAGCTGCGACGACGTTATAAAGACGAAGAAGACACCAAGGCACTGCTTGATCTTGCAATGTCACTAGAAGGTCTGGTGCGCAATGCAGGCATGCACGCGGGTGGCGTGGTCATTGCGCCAACCTTGTTGACAGATTTTGCGCCGCTGTATTGCGATGAAGATGGTCACCATGTGGTCACGCAGTTCGACAAGGACGACGTTGAAGCGGCGGGTCTGGTGAAGTTCGACTTTCTTGGCTTGCGCACGCTCACCATCATTGATTGGGCGGTGAAGATCATCAATGCTGAGAAGGAAAAGAACGGCGAGCCATTGTTGAACATGAATGCCTTGCCATTGAATGACAAGGCGACATATCAATTGATGCAGCAAGGCGAAACAGCCGCCGTATTCCAGCTGGAATCTCGCGGCATGCGAGATCTGAATCGTCGCTTGCGTCCAGATTGTTTTGAAGATGTGGTTGCATTGGTGGCGTTGTTCCGTCCTGGTCCGCTTGAAGCAGGCATGGTGGATGATTTCATCGCACGTAAAAAAGCAGACGCGAACACGCCCATCGATTATCTGCATCCTGATCTGAAGCCTGTGCTTGCACCAACCTATGGTGTGATCGTGTATCAGGAACAGGTAATGCAGATTGCGCAGGTGCTTGCAGGCTATACGCTGGGCGGCGCAGACATGTTGCGTCGTGCAATGGGTAAGAAAAAGCCCGAAGAAATGGCCAAGCAGCGCACCATCTTTGTCGAAGGTGCAACAGCACGGGGTGTTGATGCCAATCAGGCCGGATTTATTTTCGACTTGATGGAAAAGTTTGCGGGCTACGGCTTCAACAAGTCGCACTCCGCCGCGTATGCATTGTTGTCTTATCAAACTGCGTGGTTGAAGGTCCATCACCCCGAAGCCTTTATGGCGGCAGTGTTGTCCTCAGATATGGATAAAACCGACAAGGTGGTCGCTTTGATTGATGAAGCACGTCGCATGGGTTTGAAAGTGGAGCCACCCGATGTCAATCAATCGCGTTATATGTTTACCGTTTCTGGTAAGCAAACTATCCGTTACGGCCTGGGTGCGATCAAGGGCGTGGGGCAAGGCTTGGTGGATGCACTGGTGGCGGAACGCGAAGCCAATGGTGCATTTAAGAGCCTTGCCGACTTGTGTGAGCGTAGCGATGAAAATCGCATGAACAAGCGTGTACTGGAAGCATTAATCAAATCAGGTGCCATGGATTCGCTGGGCGCCAATCGCGCCACGCTGATGCATCACTTGCAGGACGCCATGCAAATGGCCGATCAATCGATCAAGGCAAGGGCAGTAGGGCAGAACGATATGTTTGGCCTATCAGCCGCGACAGCTCATACGCACACGCCGATCGTCATGAAGGTGATGCAGGATTGGCCTGAGCGTACACGACTTGATGGCGAACGGGAGACGCTGGGCTTGTACCTCACTGGACATCCGTTCAATGAGTTTCGCGAAGAGCTTGCGAGTGTGATTAGTGGTCCGATTGTCGATCTCACTGGCGATAAGCCGGTGGTGGTGAATGAAGGATTTCGTTTCAAAGGCAAGCCCGTTACGGTTGCAGGCATGATTGATGATATCGGTAAGCGTGGTAACCGCATTATCTTCAAGCTGGATGATTGTAGCGCGCGTCTTGAAGCCAGCATGTTTGAAGAAGCCTATCTGCAGTACAAGGACATATTGAACAAAGGTTCAATTGTGCTGGTAGAGGGCAATATTCGATACGATGAATTTATCGATGGCTGGCGTGTCACCGTCACTCGCGTGCAGGGTATTCAGCAAGTGCGCATGCAACATGCACGCAACGTGTTTATTCGCTGGCCGCAGGCCATGAATGGTGATGTCGCACAACGATTCCAGGGAATACTGCGACCTTATCGAAATGGTAACTGCAATGTCGTTATTCACTATACCAATCAACAGGCCAAGGCGATTCTCACCTTGCCGGATGAATGGAAAGTGCGCCCTGATGCGGAGTTGCTGGAACAGCTGCGTCTGTTATGCGGTAAAGAGAATGTGCAATTGGCATATGCACCGAAGCTGCATTCTTGACCGCTGGTCTTTGATCTACAGGGCTCTCAGCTGGTTTGTATCTAGTTCTGCGATGGAAGGTGGGTTGTTAAAGTCACTGTATCTTAGCCAGGTTGGTTTTATCCTGATGTGCGTGATGTCTTCCCATTCCAGTCGATCTCTGCCTTCCGGAAAGGCGGCGAAATAAACTGACTGTATTCGCTCTAGCTCCTGTCCCGTAGGCTCGTCTGCAATTCCTTCAACCTGCAAAGTGGTTTCGCTGTTATCCCAGCCACCAATGACGACGGCGACCTTGTTGAAATGCTGCAGATTTTCCCACTTTCTAGATGATTTGACGGTGTCGAAAATCAACTCAAGCTGGTCACTAACAGCAAATGCCACAAATGCTGCTCGTGGGTTTCCGGATGACGATTGAGTCGCTATGATGCCGCCTCCATGTTTCTTGATGTACTGAAGCAATTCGGACTTGGTCATACGTCCTCCCAC
>DATAHE010000044.1:0-14223 GCA_036263355.1 Steroidobacteraceae bacterium
ATTCAATTCGTCCTGAATGCCCTGCTCTTCAAATATGCGTTCCGCACGCAACATTTCCTGAATTTGATATTGAATGGTCAGGCGATCTTCAAATATCCAGGTGGCGTTTGGCCCAATATGAACAATGCGATTCTTTTTATGCTCCATCACCTTGTTGCGCATCTCATTACGCAGCTTCGAATATTGCTCAAGGCTGTATAGATCGGAGGGTTTGAGAAGCGCGTTAGACATATCAATTGCTGCTAGTAGCCAAACAAAGAAATTAAACTCTTCACCCCCTCCCCCTCGATGGGGGAGGGTTAGGGAGAGGGTGACAAAACTTTCATTTTGTTTCCTACAAAATACATACCCCTCTCTCTGTCTCTCTCCCACAAGGGGCGAGAGGACGTATCCTCATGCGATACGACTTAAATCCCATACGCCTGGCGCAACAATTTCAACGGATGCGTTGGTTCTTTACCTTTACTATCAAGGCCTGACTGAATCTGGTGACCCGCCATCGGACAATCACTTGAATAATAGTCTGCATTACTCTGCTCAACTTTGTTAAACACAGGGCGACCTATCTTCATTGAGACATCACGAAACTCTCGCTTCACGCCGTATGTACCATTGTGTCCGGAACAGCGTTCAATGGCTTCCACCTGCGTATCTGGAACCAGCTTCAATACGTCGCGAGTTTTTAAACCAATATTCTGCACACGGAGATGACATGCCACGTGATAGCTGACTTTTCCAAGTGTTGATTTGAAATCAGTTCTCAGCAAACTACCTTTGTGCCGCAGCCATAGATATTCGAACGGATCAAACATGGCAGCAGACACGCGCTGCACATCCTTGTCCTCCGGAAACAGCAAACGCAGCTCCTGCTTGAACATCAGCGTGCAGGATGGAATGGGTGTGACAATGTCATAGCCTTCATCGACCAATTTAATCAAGGCAGGAATATTTGTGTTCTTCAGTTTCTCAATCGCGTTAAGATCACCCAGCTCCAGCTTGGGCATACCACAACATGCTTCCATCTCCGCGATGACAATGGGAATGCTGTTGTGCTCGAAGATGGCACGCAGATCAGAACCCAGATCAGGTTCATTGCGATTGCCGTAACAAGTTACGAACAATGCCACCTTCCCGGTCGTTCCATTAGTCGAAGTTACTTGCAATGGCGGCGATAGCTTTCTCTTGTGGCGACCGCGATAAGTGCTGCTGTGATACTTGGGAATGGGTGCGTCGGGATGAACACCCAATGTTTTGTCCAACATCTTGCGACCCAGCGCAGTGCTATTCACCACATTGACAACTTGCGCCACCACCGGAATGCCTGCGATGTTGCCAATGACATCTGTAGAGCTCAGAATCTTGTCGCGCGGCTTTACTTCTCCACGTGAGAACTTCAATGCCTTGGCGCGCAACATCAAATGTGGAAAGTCGACATTCCAGTCATGCGGCGGCACATACGGGCACTTGCTCATGTAGCACATGTCGCACAGATAACAGTGATCAACCACATTCCAGTAAACCTTCTTGTCCACAGCATCCAGCTCACCCGTACTGGATTCATCGATCGCATCGAATAATGTGGGGAAAGAATTGCAGAGACTGAAACAACGACGGCACCCCTGACAAATGTCAAAAACCCGATCGAGCTCTTTGAACAGCGAGGCCTCGTCTAGATACTCGGGACTCTTCCAGTCAATGGCATGACGAGTAGGTGCTTGCAGACTGCCTTCGCGTGTCATCTTGGGATCGTTGTTGGACACATCAGGCTCCGATTGGAAGTTGGCATGAGATCAAACTACCGACAAAACGCTTAATCCGACATTCGAGACACAACAGAATCAATGAATGGTTCGACAGGCTCACCATGAACGGAAAGTATTTCACTGGATGACTAACTACATCCTGAAGTTAGTCGTTCAGACCATCGGCAAGCCGATGTTTGCTTCGACTCCTGTCTCCGCGATCCCGCTTTCGCGGGAATGACACAGTGCTACCTCAAGGCCTATAGCGTATCTAATGCCTTCTGGAATCGATTAGCGTGCGACCGCTCCGCTTTCGCCAGCGTCTCAAACCAGTCTGCAATTTCAGTAAAACCTTCTTCGCGTGCCTGCTTGGCCATTCCCGGATACATGTCCGTGTATTCATGCGTTTCGCCAGCGATGGCTGCTTTCAGGTTCAGCGATGTCTCACCGATTGGCAAGCCGGTAGCAGGATCACCCACTGCTTCCAGATACTCAAGATGCCCGTGAGCATGCCCCGTTTCACCTTCGGCGGTGGAACGAAATACCGCTGCGACATCGTTATAACCTTCCACATCGGCCTTGGCTGCAAAGTAAAGGTAACGACGATTTGCCTGCGACTCTCCCGCAAACGCGTCTTTCAGATTCTGTTCGGTCTTACTGCCTTTCAAGTTCGCCATGGTTTTGTACCTCAGATTGGGACCAGCGGATCTATGCACTCAGAAATGTTCTCAGGCCAGTGCATGCAGACAATTTAGTTATTATTAAGGGCAGGACTCTAATAGACCTGTCTGACACCCGTCAATGCGAGATTCTGGCTTTGCGCCACGCACTGCGCAGCCTGCATTGCGGATCGAATTGACGATGATGGCCTGCACGTGCAAGCTTCGCACTTCCCTCGTGAGCATTCACTGTGAGCAAGAAAGTTAAACCCGAATCCTCGGACAAATCGCCTGATTTTGAAAAATCATTGGCCGAGCTGGAACAGATCGTTGCGCGTATGGAAGCCGGTGACCTGTCCCTTGATCAATCATTGCAGCAATTCGAGCGCGGCGTGGCTCTGGCACGTGAATGCCAGCAGGCGCTACAAGTTGCCGAACAGAAAGTGGAGATATTGCTGAAACAATCCGGCAGCAATACAGATTTTGTAACCGCGCCGTTCGACTCTGATGACACCGATGATGAATAGCCAGTTGGCGCCTTTGGCAAACTTCACGCAACAATTAAAGCAATGGCAATCTCGAAGTGAAGCGGCACTGGATGCACGACTGCCAGCAAGCCATGTTTCTCCCGAGCGACTGCACGAGGCCATGCGCTACAGCGTGCTCGGTGGAGGCAAGCGTGTTCGGCCTGCACTGGTCTACGCCACGGCATTGACGTTAGGCTTGAATGAAAAAGAGGTGGATGGTGCAGCCTGTGCGGTAGAAATGATCCATGCGTATTCTTTAATCCATGATGATCTGCCCGCGATGGACGATGACGATCTGCGCCGTGGCCAACCCACTTGTCACAAAGCCTTTGACGAAGCCACCGCCATCCTTGCGGGTGACGCGCTACAGGTACTGGCATTCGAAGTGCTGGCGACGGATAACTCATTGCCTGGCGACGCCGCTATTCGCGTCAAGTTGATTCAATTGCTGGCACAGGCCAGCGGCACCTTTGGCATGGCGGGCGGCCAGGCACTTGATCTGGCTGCACAAGGACAGCAGCTTGATATCGCGGGCGTCACGCAAATTCATCAACGCAAGACCGGTGCGCTTATCTCCGCCAGCGTCATGATGGCTGCAGCATGCGATACCAGTTTGAGTATGCAGCGGCGCAACGCGTTAGAAGATTATGCCCGCTGTTTAGGTCTGGCGTTCCAGATTCAGGATGACTTGCTTGATATTGAAGGCGATCCCGCCCTGCTGGGCAAACCAACGGGCGCTGACCAGGTCCACAACAAGCCCACTTACCCGCAGGTGGCGGGCATTGCACAGGCGCATGCCGACATTCGGCGCTTGCATGCGCAAGCCCTTAACACCCTTCAACAATTTGACAATGGCGCACCGCTGCTAGCCGCGCTGGCGGACTGGCTGGTACTGCGCACTTACTAGATCGAAATTATTAATTGTGACAACAAGATGAACCGGTCCGTGTAAAATTGCGCGCAATGACTGCCAACCGCAATTACCCCCTGCTGTCGAAAATCGAATCACCAGCTGATTTGCGGTTATTGGCACCTGCAGACCTCAAACCACTCGCAGCCGAGCTGCGAAATTTCCTGATCGATGCGGTTAGCCAGAAAGGCGGCCACTTCGCAGCGGGTTTGGGCACGGTGGAACTCACCATCGCCCTGCACTATGTATTCAATACCCCGGAAGATCGATTGGTGTGGGATGTAGGTCATCAAGCATATCCACATAAAGTATTGACTGGTCGTCGTGATCGCCTGCACACCATCAAGCACAAGGATGGACTCGCGCCGTTCCCGGCACGTAACGAAAGCGAGTACGACACCTTTGGCGTTGGTCACTCCAGCACCTCTATCAGTGCAGCATTAGGTATGGCCATTGCGGCCAAGCACGCGGGAAGTTCGCGACGTGCCGTTGCCGTCATCGGCGATGGCGCGATGAGTGCCGGCATGGCGTTTGAAGCGCTCAATCATGCTGGCTCGCTGGACGCCAACGTGCTGGTCATCCTGAATGACAATGACATGTCGATATCGGAGAACGTCGGTGCTTTCTCCAATTACTTTGCGCGCATGTTGTCGGGAAAAATGTATGCACACTTGCGTGAAGGTGGCAAAAAAATCTTAAGCAAGATGCCACCGATGTGGGAACTTGCACGCCGCTCCGAAGAGCATATGAAGGGCATGATTCTGCCCGGCACTATCTTTGAAGAAATGGGTTTTAACTACATTGGCCCTATCGATGGTCACGACATTGATGCCGTGGTATCTACACTGAAGAACGTTCGAGAATTGAAAGGTCCACAATTCCTGCACGTGGTAACACGCAAGGGCAAAGGTTATGCACCTGCTGAAGCCGACCCCATCAAGTGGCATGGCCCCGGTCCGTTCGATCCCAAGAGCGGTGTCATTTTTAAAGAGCGAGCAACCGGTCCCAGTTACTCCCAAGTATTTGGCAGCTGGTTGTGCGACATGGCCGAAGCAGATCTGCGTGTGGTGGGTATAACACCTGCAATGCGCGAAGGCTCGGGCATGGTTGAATACTCCAAACGCTTTCCTGATCGCTACTACGATGTCGCCATCGCTGAACAGCATGCAGTCACCTTTGCTGCAGGTCTTGCCTGTGAAGGCATGCGTCCCGTTGTTGCCATTTATTCAAGCTTCCTTCAACGTGCCTATGATCAAGTCATTCACGACGTCGCCTTGCAGAATCTGCCAGTAACCTTTGCACTGGATCGTGCTGGTTTGGTTGGCGGAGATGGTGCAACTCATCAAGGCAGTTTTGACAACAGCTTTCTGCGTTGCATTCCGAATCTGACATTGATGGCGCCTGCGGATGAAAACGAATGTCGGCAGATGCTGTATACCGCTGTTCAATCAGGCGCACCCGCTGCGGTACGTTATCCACGCGGAGTGGGAACCGGTGCTGTGATTGAAAAAGAAATGCGCGCCTTGCCAATTGGCCAGGCCCAAGTTCGTCGCGAAGGTCGCAGTGGTTTGGCCATTCTTGCATGGGGACCAATGGTTGCAGCTTGTGAACACGTCGCTTCGCAGCTGGACGCCACGCTGATCAACATGCGCTTTATCAAACCATTGGATGAGGCATTGATGCTGAAACTCGCTGCACATCATCATGCCTTTGTTACCGTCGAAGAAAACACGGTGGCCGGTGGCGCAGGCAGCGCTGTCGCTGAATTCCTGAGCACACAAGGTCACTCACCGACCATGTTGCATCTCGGCATTCCTGATCGTTTTATCGAACATGGTTCGCGTGACGAGTGCCTCACTGCTGCCGGGCTTGATGTTCCTACCTTGACCAACACCATTACCCGCTGGTGGCCAGCACCAGCGCGCGTTGCTGGCGGTTAGTCCGCCACTAAAATCCGATGACCACCAAACCCTCTTCGTCTATTGAAGACGTTCAAAATCGCGCCGACACGCGGCGTGTACCGATCAACAAAGTTGGCGTTAAAGACGTCTACCATCCGGTGCGCGTGAAGCAGCGCAGTGGTGGTGAACAGCACACCATCGCCAACTTCAACATGTATGTCGCACTGCCCCACAACTTCAAGGGCACGCACATGTCGCGCTTTGTAGAGATTCTGCACAAGCATGAACGCGAGATATCGGTCGATTCATTCGATGCGATGCTCAAAGAGATGACTACGCACCTGAATGCAGAAGTCGGTCATATCGAAATGAACTTCCCCTACTTCGTGATGAAGAAAGCGCCAGCGACAGGGGTAGAAAGCTTGATGAATTATCAAGCCACACTGATTGGTGAATTTAGTAATGGCAAATCACAACTGTGGTTAAAGGTTGTGGTTGCGGCAACCAGTCTGTGCCCTTGTTCCAAAGCCATTTCTGATTACGGCGCACACAATCAGCGTTCGCATATCACGCTTACCGCGCGCATCAACGAACATATGTGGCTGGAAGAGCTGATCGATATTGCCGAGCAGGAAGCCTCGTGCGAAGTATTCGGCATTCTCAAACGCGCTGACGAAAAGTTCGTGACCGAACGTGCCTATGACAACCCCAAGTTTGTGGAAGACATCGTGCGTGACCTCGCAGTGCGTCTGGACGATGAGCCGCGCATTCGTGCCTACACGGTCGAAACGGAAAACTTCGAATCCATTCACAACCATTCTGCTTATGCATTGATTGAAAAAGACAAGGATGCTGCGAACGATACCGTGAAATAGTTGTTGATTCTCAACCGGAGTGAATAGAAGAATGAAACGCCGCGAGTTACTGCAAGCATCACTGGCCCTGGCTACCGCACTCACTACCCTTCCCGCCTTTGCAAAGAAGCATCATCACAAGAAAGCCAAGAAGTATGTTCACCCGCAGTACGATTCCGATCATTTGATCAGTACCTTTCCAAAGGATTTTCTGTTTGGTGCAGCCACTGCCTCGTACCAGATCGAAGGTGCGTGGAATGAGGATGGCAAAGGTCCTTCAATATGGGACGAGTTCTCGCATACGCCGGGACACATCAAGAACAATGACACTGGTGATGTCGCTTGCGACAGCTATCATCGTTACAAGGAAGATGTCGCGCTGCTCAAGCAACTGAACATCAAGAGTTATCGTTTTTCGATTGCATGGCCGCGCATTCAACCAACGGGCCGTGGTGCGGTCAATCAGGCGGGGCTGGACTACTACAAGCGTTTAATAGATGAACTGCTGCAAGCAGGCATTCGCCCCATGCCAACGCTGTATCACTGGGATCTGCCACTCGCACTGGAACAACTGGGCGGTTGGCCCAATCGTGATCTCGCTGATTACTTTACTGACTACAGCAAAATTGTCGTCAGCGCACTCGGTGATCGCATCAAGCATTGGACTATCTTTAATGAACCACGCACTTTCACTGGTGTTGGTTACTGGCAAGGTCGTTTCGCGCCGGGTCGTAAAGAGCCGCTCGCGTTCCTCAAAGCCACGCACGTTGTAAACCTTGCACAAGGTCAGGCTTATCGCGCTATCAAAGCCATCAGCCCGACTGCCGAAGTCGGCGGTGCATACGATGTGTCGCCCATGTTCGCTGCAACCGATAGCAAAGCCGATCAGGATGCCGCTGAACGCTGGAGTCGTCTGGCCAATTTCTGGTTTGTTGATCCGCCACTAAAAGGCGTTTATCCCGACGGTGTGTTGCCGATCGATCAACAAAATGAATTGCTAGGCTTCAAAGCGGGCGATGACGTGCTGATGCGTGCTGATCTTGATTTCATTGGCTTGAATTACTATTCACGCTTCACGGTATACGACGAGCCTGCTGGTAACGGCGTACCCGGATTGAACTCACGCAACGATTGGGGCGCAGGTCCACATGAAAAAACCGAAGCAGGTTGGGATATCTATCCACAAGGCCTGTATGACATGGTGAAACTGATGTCACGTCGCGTTGGCGGACATCGTCCCATCGAGATTCTGGAGAATGGATGCGCCTCCAACATCGGTCCCGGAACCGATGGCAAAGTGCATGACACACCGCGCATTGATTACTTGCGCGATCATCTTAAAGCGATTGCCACCGCAATTAAGGACGGCGTGCCCATACGTTCTTATCACTGTTGGAGCTTGATGGATAACTTCGAGTGGGCACGAGGCTTCGGTACCCGCTTTGGCCTGGTGTATGTCGACTACGAGAATGGCCAGCAGCGAATTATCAAAGACTCGGGATACTGGTACGCGAAGGTAGCAGCGGCGAACAAGGTGATATGAGCTTTACTGAGCTGGGGTTACCTGCCGCACTGATCGCAGCACTTGCCAAACAACAGATAACCGAACCCACGGCGATTCAAATCGCTGCGCTGCCGGTGTTGCTTGCAAACAAGGATGCTTACCTGCATGCCGAGACAGGCACAGGTAAAACCCTGGCATATCTGCTACCAGTTTTTTGTCAGCTTGACCCTGCACTGGCGGCGACACAAACTGTGATCATCGCGCCAACGCATGAACTGGCCATCCAGATTCAACGTCAATGCTGCGACCTCGCTCAGAATGCGGCATTGCCGTTGCGTACTTTGCTGCTGATCGGCGGCACTGCAATGTCACGTCAACTCGACAAGCTGAAAAAAAAGCCGCATATCGTGGTGGGTTCACCGGGTCGTATTGGTGAGCTACTTGATATGGGCAAACTGAAAGCACAGCATCTGAAACATATTGCGATCGACGAAGCCGACCGCATGCTGCGGGAAGAATCGCTGCCGACGATACGCGCAATCATCAAGAAAGCACCTGCCACACGCCAGTTGATCTTTGCGTCAGCCACCATCGAAGCAGGCAGTCGCAGCAATATTGAAGCCATCTCACCACAACTCGTCATGGTGCAGGCAGGCGCCGCACCGGTTAACCAGAATATCGAGCACTATTATCTGGTTTGCGATGAGCGCGACAAAGCAGACATGATCAGAAAGCTCTACCACGCACTGCAACCTGAGCGCGCAATGGTTTTTGTTCATCGCAACAGCACAGCAAATTTTGTCGCTGCAAAACTGCATCAGCAACAGATTCCTGTCGCCGACCTAAGTGGTGCCATGAACAAGGTTGACAGAAAACAAGCGATGGATGATTTCCGCAGCGCCTATGCGCGCGTGCTACTCACCTCTGATGTCGCAGCGCGTGGTCTTGATATCAAGGACGTGACTCATGTCTTCAATCTCGACGTCCCAACGCTGAGTAAGGACTATTTACACCGTGTCGGTCGCACCGGTCGTGCTGGAGCAAAAGGAACGGCCATCACGCTGATGACGGCAGCCGAAGCCAAGCTTGTCCAACGCTTTGAACAAGAGCTTGATATCAGCATGAAGCAGGTGCGATTGCGCGATGGCAAGATGTCTGAATCGTAAGCACATTCATTCGTAAATCAGTACTCGACCGCACAGCATAAAGCCCGCGCGCAGCAGAACACCTCAAAAAGAAAAAGATAATATCGCCACGTTTGATTTTGTATTATAAATGCCGCCCCGCCCCACCAAGCCTGCTTATGGCGAGTGAGCCTCATGAGAATCAAAACGACGCTGGCAAGTGCACTGAAAGCAACTCTGGTTTCTGTGTTGGCACTGAACTTCAGTACGTCATGGGCCAGCAAGCAAGATGAAATCAGGATCACTGGTCAATACAAAGTTCCCGCTGGCCCGGAATGGATCAACAATGCGGTGTTCTATCAGATCTATCCACAAACGTTTTACGACACTGACGGCGATGGCATTGGCGATCTGCAAGGAATTATCGCCAAGCTCGACTACGTAAAGAGCTTGGGCGTTGATGGCATCTGGATTAACCCTTTCTTCGCATCGCCCTTCCACGACGCGGGTTACGATATTTCCGACTATTACAAGGTAGCACCCCGTTACGGCAACAATGAAGATGCCAAGCGCCTGTTTAAGGAAGCACATAAGCGTGGACTGAAAGTGTTGTTCGACTATGTTGCCAGCTACACTGCAATTGATAATCCATGGTTTGAAGCTTCGGCACGACAGGACAACAATAAGTACAGCAACTGGTACATATGGAATGACAACACCTGGATCGATCCTCCGGCGGAGTTCCGCAATAACTTCATCAAGGGATATAGCCAGCGCAATGGGCAATTCATGTTCAACTTTTACTGGAATGAACCAGCGCTCAACTATGGCTTTGCCAAGCCGACTGAGAAGTGGATGAAGTCCATTGATGATCCCGATGTACTCGCACTGCGAAAAGAAATGAAGAACGTGGTGCGCTTCTGGATGGACATGGGTGCCGATGGTTTTCGTGCCGACATGGCCGGCGCATTGGTAAAGACAGCCAACGTGCAAGGTAACGAGCAGTTCTTCAATTCACACGAAGATGGAACCGTTACCTTCTGGAAAGAAGTTCGTGCCATGCTCGATAAAGATTATCCCGGTGCATTCACTGTCGCTGAATGGTCTGACCCAAAGGCAGCGATTCCTGCTGGATTTACCGCCGATTTCTTTCACTGGAATCAAGGCTTCAGTGATCTGTTCCAGAAAGAAAGCTGGCGCATATTGAACGGTCACTCCGATGGCCACAGCTTCTTCGATAAGCAAGGCAAGGGAGACGTGACCGAGTTCTTGAGAACATACATGCCGCAGCTCAAAAGTGTCGAAGGCCAGGGTTACGTCTCGATTCCGCTTGGTAATCATGATCTGTCGCGACTGAACATCCAGCGCAGTGATGATGAACTGGAAATGATATTCGCCTTTGACCTTAGCCTTCCCGGTATTCCGTTTATTTACTATGGTAATGAGATCGGCATGCGGCAGCTTGACGATCCACCTTACGTCGAAGGTGCGTACAAACCACGCTCTGGCGCCAGAACGCCGATGCAGTGGTCGAAGGAAAAGAATCTGGGCTTCTCGACAACCGATACATCGAAGCTGTACTTGCCAGTGGATAGCGCTGGCGACGCACCTGTCGTGACGACTCAAGAGAAAGACCCACAGTCACTACTTAATCGCGTACGCAAACTGATTGCATTAAAGAAACAAGAACCGGCGTTAAAAGCTTATGCCGAGTTTGTACCGGTCTATGCGAAGCAGAACGAATACCCATTCGTGTTCGCGCGTGCTGCAGGCAAGGAAGTGATCCTCGCAGTGTTCAATCCCGCCGATAGAGCAGCGAATGCTGAATTTTCATTGAACATCGCTGCAAAGAAACTTAAGCAAATCGCGGGCAATAAAGTAGCAGTCAAAAACAGTCAGCACGACTACAAAGTAACAGCTGCACCTATCAGTTATGCACTGTACAAAGTGACGCCATGAATCAATGGGCGATGGCAAAAGATTTTATTGCCTCCATCGCCCAACTGCTCGATTTGTTTTCTAACCTCATCGGCTACGCTAGTAGATTTCGTAGCCTGATGAATAGCAAACCCAAAGAAATTGTTTGGTATTTAAGTCTTCTTGTTGTGATGAACGGAGAATGTGTTTCCTGAGCAGAAGGTGAAGTATCTCTGATAGCGGTCGTTCTATTTCAGGGTAGCAGGCGTTCGTCACCTACAGAAATCACTGCACACCGATACCAGTTTGCTTGAACAATTGATCGATGTGCGGCGCAATGGTTAGTGCAGAGCCAATATCTTTTTCAGCTTGTGCTTTGTTCCCCTTGCCTCGTTCCACGATTCCCAGTGCATATAGCGCAAGAGCGTCCTTGGGCTGTAGTTTTAATGCCTTTTGGAAATCCTTCATTGCTTTGTCCAGATTACTCTGCTGCAAATAAACAAGGCCACGATTGTTATAAATACCCGCATAAGGAGAGCCCAGATCAATTGCCTTGGAGCAATCAGCAAGGGCCATATCCAATTGTGTCCTTAACATCAAACGCGCATGACACCGCATGTTCAGCACCTGCTGCATCCTTTCATCTTTCTTGTTTTTTGCAGCCCAGTTATCCAGGTGCTTAATAAGATCATTGTATTCATGCGCTCTTCCATAAGATTCGGCGATTGACAGTTCCGTACTAGCATCATCGTGCGACAGGCTGGATGCCGCAATGAAATCTTGTGTCGCCCCTGTTTTATCTTTCTTGAACAGCAACAACTCTCCGCGTAACACAAGCGCTGCAACGTTATCTGGCTGAATTCTTAATACGGTATTGATGTCCTCAAGCGCCAAGTCCGGCTCGTTATTTCTCCAATGTATCTCTCCGCGCTGGTAATAATTTTGCGGATCATCCTTATCGATTTTGACCGCCAGATCGAGATCAGCCAGCGCCTCTTTCAGCTGACCACGGCCTGCGAATGCTGCCCCACGTCGTCTCAATTCGGCCGGAGTCAATGTGTTATCTGATTTATTATTACCGCTCGTTTCGCCATCAATTGAATCCGCCTGTCTGGCAACGTCGCTCTTATTATTTGCGATAACAGGACTCTCCCGCAAATCAAAGACTGGTCCGCCATTGTAGGTAAAATAAATTTTGTTCTGCTGCGCAGCCACATAGATACGATGAGAAAGAAAAAAATCAGCTCCTAGCAGCATATCGCCATCGCCGGCCATTCGAATATCACTGATACGCAGACGTGGATTCCGTACTCTTTCTCCACCGATATCCATCGAATCGAAACGTGCGATCCAGCTTTCTACCCGGCGCTTGCCAAGACCACTCGCGTTGCCAGCCGCTTTTACTGACTCGTCTTCAGGCTTGATTCCAACGCGTTGTGCGAAATCACGAGTTAGTGTGGACCGCCACGCGCCACTGTCGAATACCACTTTGATCTTCTTTTCATTCACCATGCCTGTTCCAATCAAATGAGGCTGAAGTGGAGTTCGTCCCTCCAGCTGGACCATGCCGACTTCCATGTTTGCATTGCTGGCCCAATACGCGAGAATTTTCTTGTTGCAATGCTTCGATTGAAAAAGACGGATCACACCATTGGCAAGATCGTATTCAGTATCCGCACCACCGAGCACATTCTGACCGACAATGCCGTCAACACCTGCCATTGCCGCGCCGCCCGTTACCAGAAACTGAACATTCTTGACGGTACTTCCTGCCAGAAATCCGGTTAGGGCAAACTCCTTGATGGTTGTCATACTTGCAACTTCTGAGTCAGTGATGCCATTCACCACAAGTCTATTTGGCGTACCAACAACGTTGAGATGGTATTTCTCTGCGGTTTCCCTCGACAGCAAACTATAGAATGCGCCACTGTCTGCAAGAAAATTGGCCGGTTGACCGTTGATCGTGCCGTGAACAATAGGACGCGTACCCGACATTGTCACCGGTAACTCTGCATAGCGACGTATCTCACATTTCTCTTCCGCACCTGCTGGCGGGGCCGCCAATACAAATAATGCCAGAATGAAACGACTCAGCTTTTCAATTCGCATACCATTGTTCCTTTTATCGATCTCAACAGCGGTAGTTATTCATCACCAATCGCCTTCTACTCCATCTCTTTCCTCAACTTCACTGGCTGCGCCAATCGCTTGCGCAGCTTGATGTTCAGCAGTTCCACGGCAACGGAGAAGGCCATCGCGAAGTAGATATAGCCTTTCGGTACGTGGAAACCTAAAGCCTCGCCGACCAGTGCCATGCCAATCATGATCAGGAACGACAGTGCCAGCATCTTGATGGTGGGATGACGATCGACGAAATCAGAAATGGATTTGGCAAGGAACATCATGACGATCACAGCTGCAACAACAGCAGCGATCATGACTTCAACATGGTCAGCCAGACCAACTGCGGTGATCACCGAATCCAGTGAGAACACGATATCAATGATGGCGATTTGAACAATGATGCTGACGAAGTTGGCCTTGGCTTTGGATTCATGCTGATGCTCTTCGCCTTCCAGCGAACCATGAATCTCCATCGTGCTCTTGGCCATCAGGAACAGACCGCCACCAATCAGGATTAAGGCCCGACCCGACACATCAAAGTTAAAGACGGTAAACAATGCCTTGCTTAAGCCCATTACCCAGGTAATGGATAACAGCAACGCAATACGCATCAGCATCGCCAACGCGAGGCCCAGCGTACGTGCACGAGGACGCTGCTCTGCAGGCAATCGCCCAACCAGAATGGAAAGGAAAATGATGTTGTCGATACCCAGCACAATTTCCAGCAGCGTGAGGGTTGCAAATGCAAGCCATACTTGCGGATCGGCTAACAACTCAATCATGACTATTTTCCTGCATTGCTTTTACGTTTATCCGACCAAAGCGACACTAGCACGCCCGCAGTCAGCACACCAAGAATGACTGCCAATGAAAGACCATCCGCAATTTTGAAATGCGCATGCAACAACATTTTTGCACCGATAAAGCCCAACACAATCACCAGACTGGTCTTCAGATATTT
>DATAHE010000045.1:0-9134 GCA_036263355.1 Steroidobacteraceae bacterium
ACCAGACCCAGTACCGCAATCAGGATGATCATGATCATCAATGTACCGATCATCGCAGCATAACCGCCAATGGGTCCGAGTTCATCGCGTGCCATCTGCCCCAGACTGCGGCCATTACGACGCATGGACATGAACAACACCATCATGTCCTGCACACAGCCTGTCACGACTGCGCCAACCAGAATCCACAACGCACCGGGCAGATAGCCAAACTGTACTGCCAAAGTAGGACCAATCAAAGGTCCGGGACCTGCAATCGCAGCAAAGTGATGACCAAACACAATCCATTTGTTAGTCGGCACAAAGTCGCGACCATTGTTGTTCTGTTCCGCTGGCGTCATGCGCGTTGCATCAAGGGTCAATATCTTCGCGGCAATCCATGCGCTGTAGAAACGATAACCCAGCATGTAGATGCATACTGCAGCCACCACGATCCATAACGAACTAATGTGTTCACCGCGCAGAATGGCCACACCACTCAATGCAAACGCGCCCAGCAACGCAATTAATATCCAGAACAGCTTTTTCATAGTTTGATTACTGATGTAAGAATGAAATCCCCTGAAAGGCAATCGTAGGCAGTTGGCGCGCATTCGGCAACTAACTTCAATTGCTTTTGCACCGATTAAGTTCAGTGTAAGTTCAAGTGTCGGTAATCTCCGGCGACGAGGCGCTATGAAGCTGTCTTGAGATGTTCATGTCAGAACGTATACTCATTCTTCGGCAACCCGCAATCATTACGAGGAATTCCATCATGAAACGCTCCGCATCTGCAGTCTGGAACGGTGGGCTGAAAACCGGCAAAGGCGCCATCTCCACCGACAGTGGCGTACTGTCTTCTACTCAATATTCTTTTGGCACCCGCTTCGAAGAAGGCAAGGGCACCAATCCCGAAGAGCTGATTGCCGCTGCACACGCCGGATGTTTTTCGATGGCATTGTCTGCACAGCTGGAAGGTGCGGGACTAACCGCAAACAGCATCAACACCAAGGCGGATGTTACCTTGCTAAAGACCGATGCGGGATTCACTATCACGGCAGTCCATCTCACTGTGAATGCAAGTGTCCCAGGTGCAACGGCTGCGCAATTTGAAACGGCTGCCAACAACGCCAAAGCAGGATGTCCTGTGTCACGTGTATTGAATGCAACCATCACCATGGATGCAAAATTGAACGGATAGGAGCCGCACGGATTGATATGTAAAGATCATCCAATCACTTAATAGCCATTCAGCTGGCTGCGTTGACGCAAATTCTCGTTGTTGCCGATGGATAATCGACTTATGCTGCGGGAATGAACGGTACAGAGCTGTTACAACTATCGCGTGCACTGCACGGTGCGCGCGATCTGAGCGAGATGATGTTGTGCGCACGCACATCGTGTCAGCAAAATACCCGCTATGACCGCGTGTATATTAACGTGCTAGCCCCCGACGGCAAATCCTTTGAAGTGGTTGGTTATGCACTCCCCAACACTGATACGTTTATAAGGCAGGTAGCCAACATCGAGGTGGACAAGGACCCGTTTCTTCAGGAGTTACTTTCATCCACTGAAACGCGTGTAATTCCAGATATGCGGCTTGATCCCGTAGCGGATCAGAAACACGTTGCTGCATTCGGCATGCGAACCATGATTACTATTCCGATGTTGCATGGCGATGCTTCATTAGGACCATTGGTCATCGCCACTTTTGCGGAACATGGTGTGGTGATACCAACCGATGCAGAACTGGACTTCCTGAAGCAAGTCGCGTCTTTGCTGGCAGTGGTGCTTGCACGCTTTCGCGTTGAGCAGGAAGCGAAGAATCTTGAAACAAAGCTGCTTGCCACTCAGCGACTGGAGGCACTGGGTCGTCTCGCCGGTGAAGTCGCGCATGACTTTAACAATCTGTTATTGATCATTCGTGGTAACACCGAGCTGGCCGCCGACGAGCTGCAGGGCCATTCTGCGCTGCACTTTCTGGGCATGATACGTGATGCAACCACACGTGCATCTGCACTCAGTCGCCAATTATTGGCGTTCTCAAAAGGCCAGGTGCTGACACCGCGCGTACTGGATATGAATGAACTGATCACACGTCATTTGAAGATGATTCGCGCGGTGGTGCCAGCAAACATCGCGTTGCAGGAAATACTCTCGCGCCAGGAAGTATTGATCAATGCCGACGCCAGCCAGATCGAACAGGTAATCATGAACCTGGTGTTGAACGCGCGTGATGCCATGCCGCGAGGTGGCCGCATTGTGCTGGAATCGCAAATCGTGACGATTGATGAAGAGTTTATCGCCGACCACGCCAACGTCAGTCCTGGAAGATATGTACTGCTGTCCGTCACCGACAATGGTCATGGCATGGATATGGAAACGCAGCGCAGAGTGTTTGAGCCCTTCTTTACTACCAAGTCTTCAGAAAAAGGTACCGGTCTTGGGCTTTCTGTGGTGCAAGGTATCATCAGTCAGCATCATGGACATGTGCACGTTTATAGCGAAGTGGGCATGGGTACCACATTCAAGATTTATCTGCCTTTGTCAGAACAACGCGCGCCGGATGTGGGCGACAAACTGCCGCCTCGAGCCACGGATCTGATTGGCAAGGAATCGGTACTGGTGGTGGACGATCAGGACAACGTGCGCGCTACGGTCACAGCAGTATTATCACGCGCTGGATATCAGGTGAAGACGGCAAGCAGTGCAGAGCTGGCACTGCAAGTATTGGCGAACAATCCAATTGATTTGCTGATTACTGACATCATCATGCCCGGCACTGATGGCTTGTCACTGGCAGAAGCAGCAAGTAAAACCCATCCGCAATTGCAGATATTATTGATGACTGGCTATGCACCGAACCACTTCCGCGAAGTGCAATGGACGCATATCACCAAACCGTTCACACCAACTGAGCTGCTGGTTCAGGTGAAGGCGTTGCTGAAGACCACGACCTAAACTTGCTCCTCCTTCATTTCTTTCACCGACCCATAGCGCTGTATCTTGCCCCAACCAACATAAGGCCCACGTAGCGCTGAAACAAACGAACGAATCGCAACGTAGTACATCAACTGTCGATAGCAGAAACGTTGCAATAGCAACCATGGCAACAGACGCCATTCTTCATCGGGCTCGAACAGATAGGCGATCAGCGCCGTAATCATGTCCAGCGACAAGAACAGCCCGTAATAATAAAGACTGTGCCAGAAAGCGCTGCTCATACCTGCAGACGGGTGCTGTGAATAGTTAATCAATGCCTCGATGGTAGTCCACAGCATGGTGAAGTCCATCACTGGCGAGATCAATGGAAATGCAATCTGAAAAATAATGACATTAGGCAACGCAATGAAACCAAGCGTTCCGCCCTTGCGTCGAAATAGAATCTCGCGATGCTTCCAGCATGCCTGCAGTGTTCCATACATCCAGCGGTAACGCTGATTGAGGAAGGCACGGAAGGTCTGCGGCGCTTCAGTGTATGCGTGTGCATCGGGTTCATAGACAACGCGATAACCATTGCGAACGATACGCATGGTCAGGTCTGCATCTTCCGCCAGAGTGTCGCTACGGAATCCACCCGCATCAATAATGGCTTTGCGTCGCCATGCACCTACCGCGCCGGGCACTACGGTGATGCAATTCAGTTTTTCAAACGCACGACGGTCCAGATTTTGCGAAGTCACATACTCCAGTGCCTGCCAGCGTGTTAACAGGTTCAAACGATTACCCACCTTGGCATTACCAGCCACGGCGCCAATCTTTTCATCGCTGAAATGCTTGGCAAGCTGCGCCACGGTGTCTTTCATAAATAAGGTGTCAGCATCGAGCGCGACGATAATATCTTCACGTGCTTCACGAATGCCCGTGTTCAATGCTTCCGCCTTACCCGCATTTTCCTGACGAATAAAACGAACGCGCGAATTGGACGAGAAGGTTTCAAGTACTGCCTGTGCGGTTCCATCGGTTGAGCCGTCATCAACGACAATGATTTCAAATTGCACACCTTCCGAGCTAAGCAAGGTGTTGATGGTGCGCGTAATCAGTTTCTCTTCGTTATAGGCAGGCACCACGATACTGACTCGCGGCAATTCTGTCGATTCGGCAACTCGATGGCGGCGACGATACAACGCAAGAATGAGAATGATGGCGAAGCGAGCAATACCGAAGCTGATGCCCAGAATGAATAGCGCACGTAGCAGACGACCCACATCATTAATCAGCACAAAGCCATAGGCCTCCAGCCACAGGCCCACATCAATCTTGTTTTCCTTGACTTCGGGCATGACTGAATCGCGCGTGACCTCCGGTTTCTGTGCGTGCAACAACTCGGAGATGGTGACAAGCCTATATCCCTGTGCACGCAGCTCATCGATAAGCTTTGGCAACGCTTCAACGGTAGCGCTTCGATCACCGCCTGCATCATGTAATAACACTACATTGCCATCACCATTGGCAGCACCTTCCATCACTCGCTTGGTGATTTCATCGGCAGGCGGCTTGCGCCAATCATCGGGATCAATCTGCATACCGACGCTGTAATAGCCAAGTGAAGTGGTGAACACCAGGGGTCGCACCTGATCCGGTGTCTCTGGTTCCACATCTTCCGCATAGGGAGGACGAAACAATAATGAGCGTCGACCGATGCGGCTCTCGAATAGACGCTCCGTTGCATTCAACTCCAGCGTGGTGCGCTTCTCGCTGACATCCGCGATGTTGGGATGCGTATAGGTGTGATTGCCGATGTCGTGACCTTCGGCATCAATGCGGTCGATCAACTCGGGATACGATTCGCCGTTAGTGCCAATGATGAAGAACGTGGCATGCACCTGCTTGACACGCAGAATGTCGAGTATCTGTGGGGTAAAGACGGGGTCAGGGCCATCATCGAAGGTCAGCGCAATTGATTTATTTTTATCGAAGCCCCAGCGTTGAATCACATAGCCACGCGGAAATTTTTTGATGTCATCATCCGTTAGCAAACCCATCTCGATGTCGTAGCTGACATTGCGTTCGCCATCTTCGGGCGTGCCCACCACCCGTAAGATCTCGCCCTTGCCTTCGTAATCCAGATCGTAACCAAAGCTGAGTGTCTCAAGACGTTTGGCCACATCGGCGTTCAATGCTGAGGGCTTGGTCAATACCTGCCACACATCGGGATCTTCCGACCCGAGACGCCACAATGCAAAGCCATGCGGACTAAGCCGTGTTGCAGCAGTAACTTGGTTAAAAGCAGTCACCGCATCCAGAAACCAGACATCGTGTTTGATGTTGCTCTCATCCACGTAAGTGAACTTGGGATTACCGGAGTTTTCATCCAGCTCAATCTCGTCATCGCTGCTCTCGGCAAGACGTAGCGCATCCTGGAATGACAACTCTTCTGCGTGCGTCTTGCCATGTACCCAGTCATAGCCATAGCTGCCAATCCCCACCACCAGCTTTTCCGCAGGCACATTCTGCATGCGACGCTGTATATGGTTAACAAACCAGCTTTGTGAGGCGATAGGTCCAGCGGGATTGTCAGAAGCGTTCTCGTCATAGGCCATCAGTATCAGGTAGTCGTTATATTTTGCGAGCTGTGCAAACTGATAACGTTCATCATCAAGCGGCACTGACTGTGATACATGCAGATGCTGTGGATGCAACCTCGAATACAGCTCCTGCATGAAGGTAACAAGTTCTGCTTGTGCATCGTTGGGTATGGCTTCAAAGTCGATACTGACGCCTGCCAGCTGCCAGCGCTTGATGAATTGTTCTATGCCATCGATACAATGCTGACGTGCTTGGGGATCCTTCAACATGCCGCGAATCATCGGCACATCCCAGATGCCGTCGTGAAAATTATTGATCAGCGCGATGATGGGCAGATCAGGACGATGCTTTCTTATATACGTGAGCGCAATATCCTGTTTGTGCGCATCATCAACAATGACATTACCTTGCGCATCAGAAAGATGAATCCACTCAGCGATCAAGGTATCAATGTTACCGACATTGCGTTTGAGTGACACCCAGCTGTTGTCATCCCAGTTCACATAGAAAGCCACTCGCTCGAATTGACCACGCGGTACCGCAGGCACTGGTGGTAATGATTTTCTTAAATGCTGATCAAGCGCCTTGCGCGCCGCTTCAAATTTCACTTCACGCGCCGCAATCGTTGCGGGTGTCATCTCGGCGCGCTTGCCATACACCTTGGTGTTATCCAGCGCCAATGGTGGCAAACCGGGATTGATGGACACGGCCACCATTACTGAACCAAGTAATATAATTACAATGACCGCCGCCACCGTGACCATGCGCATCACGCGCCGCCAGCGATGTGTGGTGGGATCAAAGAAGACAGGTGATTGATGGTGTTTCGGCATATGAGAAAAAGACAACAGCGCATCGCGAATGTTACAGTAAATGCAATATCAACTCCTATAAGTAGCTACGCGTTAAACGAATCGTTTACCCGTTGATGTCTTAGTTGATAGCCGTGCTGAAGGTATTACCTGCTCTATTCAAAAACGCCGTGGATGCATTGCTCTGCGCATTCCTTGCTCCGTGCAAGCCCTGGGTATACATCCATGTATACCCGCTCCGCGGAACAAAGCAGTGCTTTGTTGAAATGCCGCGTCGCCCATGCAAGCTCTGCAAAAACTTTCTGTTTTTGACAGTTTTGACTAGAGCAGGTAACACCTCCGCTTGGCTTTGGTTTTAACATGCTGTTCGACCTGCCGGAGATCGCCCATGACAACAATAGAAAATCCAGTATTGAGAGGATTTGCACCCGACCCCAGCATCCTGCGTGTGGATGATGATTACTACATCGCCACGTCGACCTTTGAATGGTTCCCGGGTGTGCAGATCATGCACTCGCGCGATCTGGTGAATTGGCGCATCGCCTGCTTTCCGTTAACGCGCTATTCACAACTCGACATGCGTGGCAATCAGAACTCCGGTGGCATCTGGGCGCCGTGTCTCACCTACGACAAAGGCACGTTCTATCTTATCTATACCAACTCGCGCCGCTGGACCGGCAGCTTCAAGGATGTTCACAACTATCTGGTCACTGCACCCAGCATGGATGGTCCGTGGTCCGAACCGATTTATCTGAACAGCTCCGGCTTTGATCCTTCATTGTTTCATGATGACGATGGGCGCAAGTGGCTGGTGAACATGATCTGGGATCATCGTCCTGCGCACAATGCTTTTGGCGGCATCTTGTTACAAGAATATGATCACAGCAAACAGAAACTAGTCGGACCGGTGACTTTCATCTTTGAAGGCACTGAGCTGGGATTGGTTGAAGGACCACACATATACAAAGTAAATGGCTACTACTACTTGCTCACCGCAGAGGGTGGCACCTTTGCAACACACGCAGCAACCGTCGCACGTTCGAAAACTTTACAAGGCCCTTATGAAGTGATGCCAGGCAATCCGTTGATCTCAAGTAATCGCAATCCACAATTACGCTTACAGTCTGCAGGGCATGGCAGCTTTGTGCAGAACAAGGACGGCTCGTGGTTGCTTGCACATCTTTGCCGTCGCCCATTGAAGGACACACGATCCATTCTCGGGCGCGAAACATCACTACAACCCATCGAATGGATTGATGGCTGGCCACGATTGAAAGGTGGCGGAAAGGAACCAGCAGATAAAGTGGAAATCCCCACACTGCCCCTGCATCCATGGCCGGCAACACCAGCGCGAGATGATTTCGATGAATCAAAATTAGCCATTCAATGGCAGGCACCACGTGTGCAGCTCGATGAACAGATCATGAGCTTGAACGCACGCAAAGGACATCTGCGTCTGTATGGACGGGAAAGCATTGTCTCCAACTTTGAACAAGCCTTGATTGCCAGACGTCAACAGGCCTTCAAAATCGAAGCTTCGACCTGCGTCGAATTCCACCCGGACAACTTCCAGCAAATGGCAGGACTCGTTGCGTTCTACAACACCGACAGTTTCTACTATCTATTCCTCACACGTGCGCCTCACGCCAAATGTTGTGTCGGTTTGATGAAATGCGAGAAGGGAAATATCTCTTATCCCGTAGAGAAGGAATATCCCGTGGATCAATGGGACAAGGTTTATCTGAAGCTGACCATCGATCACGAACGAATTCGTTTCTATTATTCAGGCGATGCGAAACAATGGGCCGCTGTTGGCTGGGAACAGGATGCGTCCATACTGAGTGATGAACACACAGTTCCATGTGCATTCACCGGTAACTTTGTTGGCATGGCCTGTCAGGATTTATCGGGCATGCGCAAACCTGCGGATTTTGACTGGTTTGAATATAGAGAGCTGGAGTGACTCTTATTCCCTTCCCCTTGAAGGCGAGGGAGAGGGTGACAGACTTTTGGTACTGAAAACAGAACCCCTCCCCCAACAAGTGGAGAGGGGAATAAGAATAAACTCAAGCCGCCTGCTTGTTCGTAATGCTGAACCAGTTGATATTCCGCGTGAGGATCATCACAGCACTTAACAAACCAAACACCAGAATGGAACCCATCAATAAGGAATAGTCTTCGGCGCTCATTAGTCCGTACAACATTGCGTAAAGAGCGCCCAGCGCTGCACCAAATCCAATGCCACGCAAGGCACTCTTCAAAACATGCGACACGTAGAAGCCGATCAAGCCAACGCAGGCACTGGCGGAGATCATGTATGCCAGCAAGAAGTCGATGTGTTCGGATAGCGAAACCAACAACAGGTAGAACAATGCTAGTGATAAACCCACCAGTCCATACTGAATGGGATGTACGGCAAGCTGCTTGATCACTTCGAACAGAAAGAAGCCTGCGAAGGTTAATGCGATGAACAACAACGCATACTTGATGGCGCGGTCTGTTTTCAGGTATTGATCGACTGGATCAATAAAACTGACACCAAAGTGACGGTTGTTTAGCTCAACGCAATTACTGGAGAAGGTGCAATTGTTCAACGCCTCAACCATGTTGGTCGAAAAGAAAGTGCTATTCCACACTGCATGAAAGCCTTGCGCACTAACATCGCGTTCACTGGGCAGATACTCACCCGCAAAACTCGGATTGGACCAGTCGGAGTTAAGTACCACCTTGGTCGTGCGACCCACCGGCGTAATTTGCAGGTCGCTAGTTCCCTGCAGCTTCAATTGCATGTGATAGCTGTAAGTCTTGGCATTT
>DATAHE010000046.1:0-2142 GCA_036263355.1 Steroidobacteraceae bacterium
ACCGTCCTCGCGCATGTTGCGACTTTCTGGCAGCGAGAAAATCTGAAAGCCACCGGAGTCCGTTAATACAGAACGTGGCCAATTCATAAACTTGTGAATGCCACCAAATCTTTCAAACAGCTCTGGACCGGGACGCAATAGAAGATGATAGGTGTTCGCCAGCAATACCTGCGCGCCGCTTTCCAGCATATCTTCGCGACGCTGGCCACGCACCGAGGCATGCGTACCCACAGGCATAAATGTAGGTGTCAGTACTTCGTTATGCTGAGTGCGAAATCGAGCGGCGCGTGCGCGCGAGCCGTCAGCAACAGCTTCGAGTTGGAAATGTAAACGAGTCACTATGCTTTAAGTCAGGCGGTGTGGAAAGCACACATGATAAATGCTTTCCGATGCGGAAACATGGGAACTACCGCGCCGGATAGGTTATTCAATCGAAACGAGCTGCTTCAATTCTTGTCAGGCTTGAATTCAATGACTCTGGACAGGTAAGGCTCAATGAATTCCTGAAAGCTATCTTCGTTGTCAAAGTAGATACCAGTGAACATCAGCAAAACGGTTTTGTTGTCAATTACCGCTGTCAGCAGATTCCCCGCTGGTTTTCCTTGATATTTAAGCAGCGACAACGACACATGCTGGCCAATCTTTCCGGTCAGTTTTATGGGTTCCTCCTCCACACCACTGTATTTGAATCCAACCGTCACGCCGGTTCTGTACGAGACTTCCATGGTCACTGCTTTTCCCACGCTGTCCTCGAGTGCCACAATGCTGTAGACAAAGAACACCGCTGTCTTGGGATCGTTCTGATATTCAAGCTGGCTGGAGCTATTGAGATAGTTGTAAGTTTTCTTGAATTTGCCCGTGATGCTCTTCCCGGCCTTCTCGGAATAGTTGGCGAAGTATTTTTCTGTCATCAACACCGACTTTTCCGAGTCAGACAAATCATGGCGCACTGAACAGCCGGAGAAAAGAGCAATGAAGCCCAATAGAGCAAGCAACCATGCCACTGGACTTTTCATTGATGCTTCCTGAGGAGTCGCTCTTTTGTAGTGGAGTGGCTTAGTGCGGCACTGAAGCGTTCGCTGGCTGCAAATGCTTGTCTAAAAACTTGAGTATGCATTCGTACACCTCGCGTCGTGTTTCTTCATCGTATACGCCATGCCCTTCGCGACTTAGCGCCATCCATTCAAACTCTTTATGATTTGCTTCAAGCGCCGCTCTCATCTTCTTCGCCTGCACGAAATCAGCACGCTTGTCTTCCTTACCGTGAATCAACAGCACAGGAATCTGAATTTGGGCCGCGTTGTATGCAGGCGACCGAGAGTGCAACTGAGTTATATCGTTACCCAACATCGTATCAATAGAAGTACGTCGTGCTCTCGATTGTGGCACATTGCCGGTGGATAACATTAACTCCAGATCATAAACACCTGCGTAACCAATGGCACAGCGATAAAGCGTTGGTTCACGCACGGCGCCCATCAGTGCTGCATAGCCGCCGTAACTAGCGCCAAAGATGCAAATGCGATCAGGTACTGTCAACTTATTATCGATGGCCCAGTGTGTTGCATCTGTGATGTCATCCTGCATCTTGGCGCCCCACTCACGGTAGCCACTTTTTTCAAAGTCCATGCCGAATCCATCACTGCCTCTAAAGTTCAGTTGCAACACGGCGTAGCCACGACTAGCCAGCAGTTGCACCTCCCAATCGTAGTCCCATTCATCACGCGCAATGGGACCGCCATGAGGCAGCACCACGGTAGGATAAGGTCCCTCTTTACCGGGCCGCGTAACGTAGCCATGCAATTCAAGTCCATCGCGCGCCTTGAACACAAAAGGCTCCTTAGCATGCATCTTGTTCGGATTGATCCATTTACTTGCAGCGAAAAAGTAATCCGCTTTCATCGTTTGCGTATCAAACAAGTAGTAGTCGCCGGGATTCGTATCGGAGTGCACAAAGACAATTGCCTTCAGTCCATCATGCGAAGTGCTGACAACTGAAATCGTTTGACCAGAGAAGCCTCTGCCCAATGCACGATAGATTTTCGCAGCGCGATCTGCCTCCTCCACCCAGTGAACTTCTGGTTTATCGAGATTCGTGACAACCCCTACAATGCGACGCCCAGATAGATCGGTGATGAGCGA
>DATAHE010000047.1:0-3310 GCA_036263355.1 Steroidobacteraceae bacterium
AATGGGACAAACGTTTTCAGAACTTGCAGGTGGTGGATACCAGTGAGCATGCGATTCAGGTGCGCGTACTGGTGACGGCGGATGATGCAGGAAAGAACTGGAATCTGCGATGTAGAGTGCGTGAGGGATTGCTGGCGTTCATCAGGCAGAACATGCCTGAATCATTGCCAAAACTTCGCACTGAATTTTTGAGCAGCTTGCCTGTTCCGGGCAACGCCAGACAGATCGCACAACGATGAGTAAAACACTCGGAGCAACACTGACATCACGGGGCTGCGAGTTCGTTGTATGGGCACCGAATTCATCAACTGTGGCTGTGGTCAATAAATCAAACGGCAGCACATTACCTTTGAAAACCGATAAGGACGGTTACTTCACTGGTTGCTTCGCGGACATCGGCGCAGGTACGCAATATTTTTATCAACTTGATGATGGCAAGCTTTATCCCGATCCCTGCTCGCGGTACCAACCAGAAGGTCCGCATGGACCATCGATGGTGGTGGACAGGGATGCAATGCAATGGCATGACAATGAGTGGCAGGGCGTTACGATTGAAAAGCAAATCATTTATGAGCTGCACATCGGTACATTTACTCCGCAGGGCACATTCGATGCTGCCAGTGAGAAACTTGATCATCTGCAATCACTTGGTATCACCATCATTGAAGTGATGCCCATTGCTGAATGTCCGGGACGCTGGAACTGGGGATATGATGGTGTGAACATGTTTGCGCCGAACCATCACTATGGCGATTACGATGCATTGAAGCGGTTTGTTGATCGCGCTCATGCATTGAATCTCGGCGTGATACTGGATGTGGTCTACAACCATCTGGGGCCGGATGGCAACTATCTGTCACGCTTCAGCTCTTATTACTTCACCAAAAAATATCAAACCGAATGGGGCGATGCGCTGAACTACGATGGTGAAGAGTCGCAACATGTTCGCGAGTTTATTTTGCAGAACGCCTGTGAATGGGTGCGTGAATTTCATCTGGATGGACTGCGGCTGGATGCAACGCAGAGCATCTTTGATTCGGGCAAGGTACATGTGCTGGCTGATCTGGTGCGCCGGACACGAAGCGCTGCAGGACCACGCAGTATCATTATCGTTTCGGAGAACGAACCGCAGCACGCCACTCATCTATTACCTGCCGATCAGGGTGGCTTTGGTCTGGATGCAATGTGGAATGATGACTTCCATCATTCGGCGATGGTGGCAGCAACCGGAAAGCGCCATGCGTATTTCACGGATTACTTCGGACGTCCGCAGGAATTTGTCTCCGGCGCAAAATATGGATTCCTGTTTCAGGGCCAGTACTATCAGTGGCAGAAGCAACCCCGCGGTCAGCGATTTGAATCCGCGCCTTCTGCCAACATCAACTTTCTGCAGAACCACGATCAAGTCGCCAACAGTCTGAACGGTGTACGTCTACATCAGCAAACCAGTCCAGCACGTTGTCGGGCATTAACAGCAGTGTTATTGCTCGGGCCACAAACTCCCATGTTGTTTATGGGACAGGAATTCGCGGCGACTGCGCCGTTTCTATACTTTGCAGATCACCAAGGTGAACTGGGCGAAGCAGTACGCGAAGGACGTTATCAGTTCCTGACACAATTCCCCGGCGCAGCCACACTCGAAGCGAAACAAGTGATCGCCAGACCCGGTGTCGATGAGACTTTTCAACTTAGCAAACTCAACTGGCAAGAAACACAGCAACACGCAGCACATCTTGAGCTGCATCGTGACCTGATCGCATTGCGTCGTCGCTATTGGGATCGCGAAGAAGTTATTGATGGCGCTGTGCTGGGTGAGCAGGCATGGCTGTGGCGATGGTCCGCAGCAAATAGCAACGATCGTCTGTTGATTATCAATCTGGGCACCGAGATTCCCGTGCAGCCACTGGCCGAACCCATGCTTGTTTGTGCACGTGGCATGAAATGGAATTTGCAGTGGTCCAGTGAACAACCGAAGTACGGTGGCTCAGGTGTTGAGAATCCCGAGACGAATCATGGCTGGTACATTCCTGCTGAATGCGCCGTGTTGCTGCAAGCTCAATTCGCGAGTAATTAATCCATGAACACTGCCATCACACTCTCACTGCCACTGCACGATGATCAGCCAGCGCGTGAATACGAATGGTTGATCACCAATGGTCTGGGTGGCTATGCATCCGGTTCACTTGCTGGCGTCAACACGCGCCGTTATCACGGCATCTTTGTGCCAAACCTGCAACAGCCCAAAGGACGGCATGTGATGATTTCACGGCTGGATGAAACCATCATCATGGGTGAACAGGAATATCAACTGGGCGGTGCCGACTTTGATAACAACTTGAACGGCACCGCAACCCAATGGCTAAAATCATTCACGGTTGATAATAACACGGCACGCTGGTTGTACGAGATCGGTCCATTGCAACTGGAAAGAACCCTGATGATGCCGCATCAGCAGAATACGGTATGCATTCGTTACCGGGTACTGACCGATGTGAAGCTGTCCATGCACCTGCGCCCATACCTGCCCTTTCGCCGACAAGATGCAGAACTGCCAGTGGAAGTAGACCATCATTTTAAGATCGCGATCCATGGCGAACAAAGTGAAGTGACGCTGGATAACCTGTCGATATTTATCGCGACACAACCCGGACCCATTCATTTCATCAGCGAAACACACACTGCTGATAAACAGCTGCTAACACGTGAGCAGGCTCGCGGCTATGCATGTCACGAGTCCACAACCAGCCCCGGTTATTACCTGCTGAACCTTGACAAGGAACATCAGGCTTCGTTCATCGCCACTGCTCATCCCTGGGAGAATATAGAAAAGGATATCAATAACGCACTGGATGCCGAGGCGCGGCGTATACATGCGATTGCAGTGCGTGCTGAAGTTCAGCGAGATGAGAGCCATGAAGCACAGGACGACATGGTTGCAAAGCTGACTGTGGCAGCTGATCAGTTTCTGGTACAACCCGGTAGTCGTTTGCACGAAGAATCCGTCGCAGCCGCTGAGGGTCATCAACTGCGCAGCGTGATCGCGGGCTATCACTGGTTTAGTGACTGGGGCCGCGACACCATGATTGCACTGGAAGGTTTGATGCTATGTACTGGCCGCTTTCAGGAAGCGCGTGCCACCTTGCTGACTTTCTCGCATTACGTCAAGGACGGCTTATTGCCCAACTTGTTTCCTGAAGGCGAACGCGTTGGGCTTTATCACACCGTTGACGCAACGCTGTGGTACTTCCACGCCATTCATCGTTACATACAACGCTCTGCTGACGATGCCATTCTTACGGAGATGTTGCCG
>DATAHE010000048.1:0-3872 GCA_036263355.1 Steroidobacteraceae bacterium
GGATAATCCCAGAAACGGAAGTTGTCGATACCGTTGGGGCTTTCAGCAATTGCAAAGAATGATTTGCGATCCACACCTTCGGTACGTACGGCGAGTAAATATTTTCCCTTCCAGTACAGCGCACCTGAATTAAATGTGGCATTGATGCCTTGCCGTTCCATCAAATGTGGATTGGTTTCTTCATTGAGGTCGTAGCGCCAGAAGATCGGCGCATGCTCAGCAGTAAGGATGGGATATTGATATCTCGTGTAAATACCGTTGCCCTCCTTCATTGGAACATTCTTGCGCGTAATCAAGGCTTGATGATCCGCGAGTAATACTTTGATGGATTGATTGAATTGAGACATAGAGAAATACCTTACTCATTGTTCGATCAGAAGGCGAATTGTAGGCTGGGATGCGAATCCCAGCATTTTCAATCCACATACAAGCTGGGATTCCGCTTCGCTTCATCGCCAGCCTACATCGCTGCGTCATTCCCGCGCAGGCGGGAATCCCGTACTACAACACTCCGTTCATGGTGAGCCTGTCGAACCATTCCATTTATTCCGTGGGCCATCAGACTAAGAAAGGTGACTCGAACGGCGGGTTACGCCCAAGAGCCGCTAACCCGCCCTACATAGGTCATCGCACTGTCGCAGCATCATCTCTTCAACAACTCCTCATCTGCCGTACCGACCAACAACTCCGCTGGTGTATCGCTGGGATAATCCTGCAAATGAACATACCAGTTACGCCATAGGAACAGTGTCGCTGCAATCGCAATACCGATGGCGATGAAGAATTCGTTCCAGTGACGAATGACAAGAAATATAGGCGCAGCAACCAGTGATGTCTGCCATGCAATACCCACCACCACGTTGATCATGTCGCGAACGAAATTGCTGTTCCTCGTCAGATCGGGGTGATCGATGACGCAGAGATCATGAATCGGTTTCCAGAAGCCCCACGGTCGGACCTTTAAGTAAAACTTCTTAAGCAATTCTGTTTCAGTCGCTGGAGTTACTAATGAAGCGACGACACAGGTGATCACGCAAATCACCAGCAACGCAGGAAAAGCGTAGATGAAGTCCACTTTCTCAAGTGACAGCCAGTGAGCAATAGAGTGGTTGATGTCCGGCACAGCAAGACTGAGTGCCATCACAATGCCAATGGCCATTCCCCAGAAATATCCATAGGCATTAAAGCGCCACCAGTACCACTTAAGAACATTGGATGCGGTGTAGCCACCGTACAGTCCACTTACTATCCACTGAATCACCGAATTCAAACTCGGTATAAACAAACCAATAGAGACACCAATGACGATAAACACCAGCGACACAATGTAACTCATGTACACGTAACGCTTTGGCGGTGCATCGGGATTGATGTAGCGCTTATAGATGTCATTCACCACGTAGGCAGGTGCCGCATTCACGGTCGCTGCGAAATTGGACATGAATGCGGCCAGCAAACCGGCAATCAACAATCCCAACAAGCCAGTGGGAATATAGTTTTTAAGTACGAATGGCAGTATCTGTTCGAAATCAACATTCGGCCCCATAGCACGCAGATCGTTCATGAAGAACGCCAGCGCTATTACCGTTAATCCCGCGATCAGCATGTAACGCGGGAACATCAATACCACGGTGACGAAGCCACTCATTTTGGCAGCGTCGCGTGGCGATTGAGTCGATAGTACACGTTGCATATCGTAGTTCGGTGCGGGCCCGGCAAAGCTTTGAAGTACACCTTTGAACAACATCAACATGAAGAAAATGGCGAACATGGAATAACCGTCATCCGCCATCTTTTGGTTGGCAGCCACAAGACGATCACCCCAGTCCACGTTCAAGTGCGAATGAATCGCAAAGCTGTCCCAACCGGGCGGAACAATGGCGGCAATCGTTTCTGCCGACACGTGATTCATCGCGACAATACCAACGCCGATGCTGGCAATTGTGGTAACGATAAACTGGAATACTTCGGTGAACACAACCGAGAACATCCCACCCTTGATGATGTAGAAAGTAGTGATCGCAATCATGCCCAGACCGTAGTACACGTCGTTCATGTGTGGATCGCTGGACAGCTTCCAGGGAAAGAACACGGATGCGAACTTGCCGATACCGATAAAGCCATAAGCGAGAAAGCCAATGACGTTTATCAAGGCAAATGCCACCACAATGATGTTGGATAAACGCGCGCCGCGACCATCGCCAAAACGAAAGATGATCCACTCTGCGCCCGTCATCACACCCGACCGACGTAGCCAGGTCGCAAGAAAGACCATCAGGAATATCTGGTTGAACGTGGGCCACAACCACGGAATGTAGATGCTCGACACACCGTAAACGAATAGCAGATACACCAGCCACATAGTGCCGGAGATATCGAACATGCCTGATGCATTTGATAACCCAAGCATGTACCACTTGAGCTGGTTGCCACCGAGAAAGTAGCTGTTCATATCGCGTGATGCGCGAGCTGACACCCAGAAGCCAACAAACACCGTTGAGCAAATGAATGCAACCACGATGCAGATATCAAGTAACGGAAGATTCATGTCGCGCCAGGGAGTTAGTTTTATTGATACATGCCGATCAGCCGGAGAATAAACCGCCATTGAATATAATGCCAACAAAGGTAACAGTAACAAATTCCGCAACCGCGATGCGGCCCGGTGTTTTAGCGCTACCAATAGCGTTGGCTAACCATAACCTGATGACGCCATTTGAAAACAGCTGCATCGCTGCAGTGTCATTGCTACAGTCTGCAAACAACAATTTTTCAAGATTGAATCGGGATCCGCGAGTGTCTACGTCGAGTCAACTAACCACCATCACCGGGCTAAAAAGCGAATTCCATGAAGAGCTGATATCCATTGCCAACTGGTGGGCTGACCACGCCGTTGATCTGGAGCATGGCGGATTTCATGGCGAAATTGATGCCAATAACAATGTGGCCCTACACGCCAACAAGGGCGTGATCCTTAATGCACGCATACTGTGGTTTTTCAGTGAAGCGACGTTGAATACTGCCAGCGAGCCTGGCAATGCGCGCTATCGTGAATGCGCAACGCGTGCTTACGATTACCTCATTAAATATTTTCTGGATGGTGAATACGGCGGTGTGTACTGGGAACTGGATATCCACGGCAAACCAGTTAACACGCGCAAACAGGTTTATGCGCAGGCATTCGCGATTTATGCATTGAGTGCGTACTTCAAAATCACCCGCAATCGCGAGGTACTGGATCATGCCTTGCGCTTGTTCAAGCTGCTGGAATCACGATCAATTGATCGCGAGCATGAAGGTTATCTTGAAGCTTTTGCGTGCGACTGGAGTCCGATTGAAGACATGCGGTTAAGCACACTGGATCTAAACTATCCAAAATCGCAGAACACACATCTACATATACTGGAAGCTTACACCGCCCTGCACGATGTCCATCCCGTCGGCGAGGTAAAGGCCGCGTTGCGATACAGCCTTCAGATGTTTGATCGCTACATGATCAATCGCGAGAATCATCATCTGCGCATGTTCATGGACATGCAATGGAATGATTTTTCACCCGGATACACCTATGGCCACGACATTGAAGCAGCTTGGTTGATTGCCGAGGCGTTGCGTTCGTTAGGTGATACGGAATACAGCGCTTTGCTGATGACAACTTTAATGCGAGTTGTTGACGTTACCTTGAGTGAAGCACTCACTGATCATGGTCAATTACTGAATGCTTATGACTTTAAATCCCAGAAGGTCGATGCATCATCACATTGGTGGGTGCAAGCCGAAGCACTGGTTGGATTTTTGTTTGCTTATTCTCAGACGAAGAATGAACGCTACCTTCGCGCTGCCACTGATGTCTGGCAATTCATCAAGGTACA
>DATAHE010000049.1:0-2908 GCA_036263355.1 Steroidobacteraceae bacterium
CCCCAAGGCGATACATTGGTCGATGCATCGGGGCATTCAAAGTTGCGGTATCCGAAGAAGTGACCAAGTCCATTGATGACACCTGCTGCCAGCACCGGGAAGGTGAGCATCTGGATGGAGATGATAATGATGGCCGGTACACCGAAGAAAAATACATCGAGAGCAATCATCGCCAGGATGCCCCAGTTGCGATGACGCGAGTACAGGTTTCTTTCAATCCAGTCATCCGGTGTACCGCGACCGTATTTTTCCAGCGTTTCCTGGTTACGTGCCTGCACTTGATACAGTTCGGCACCTTCCAGCAATACTTTCTTTAATCCAAAGACGACGGGGCTGTGGGGGTCATCTACCGTTTCGCAGCGAGCGTGGTGCTTGCGGTGTACGGCAACCCATTCCTTGGTGAGCATGGACGAACTCATCCATATCCACAGGCGGGCGAAGTGACGAATGGCCGGATGCAAGTCCAGTGAGCGGTGTGCCGCATCACGATGCAAATAAACGGTCACGCAGAAAATGCTGACCTGAACCATGATGACGGTGGCTAGAATGTAGCCCCAAAAGCTCAGATTCAGATACCCATATAAGAAGTCTAGATTCACAAAATTCTCCGAACGGCGCTTGCCAGAAACCGCGCCAGCCCTAATCAGGCTGGCAACCGCGGGCGACTATAACCAACGAGCCGCCCCTATTCAAATAGGTTATGCCCCGGACGCACAAGAACTATGACGCTATTCTTGACATTTCCTTGAACGTCAGCCTTTGACCTATGTGGGGGCAGTCCGGCGCCGTATCAAGCGGGTGGCGTTTCGTGAAACAGTTGGCAAAATGGCGGGATGCCAGAACTACCCGAAGTTGAGACTACACGCCGCGGTCTGCTGCCCGCGCTGAAGAATCGACGCATTATCGATGTTGTGGTGCGTGATGCGCGCCTACGCTGGCCGGTGGAGGCAGATTTTGCTTCCCATCTGCGAGGCCAGTTGGTCGTGGACGTAGATCGCCGCGCCAAGTACTTGCTCGTTAAATTGCAGGAAGGATTTGCCGTATGGCATCTTGGTATGTCTGGCAGCTTGCGCATCGTGCCGTCTCATGTTCCTGCACGGCTTCACGATCACGTTGATCTGGTTCTCGACGATGGTAAAACGTTGCGCTTCAATGATCCGCGTCGATTTGGATGTGTGTTCTGGACTGATGATCCTTTGCGACACAAGCTTTTAAGAAGCCTTGGACCAGAACCATTGAATGATGAATTCCATGTGAGCTATCTTGCCGCTAAAGCCAAAGGCCGCAGTGTAGCGATCAAGCAGTTCATCATGAACCCAAACATCGTTGTTGGCGTTGGCAACATTTACGCAAGCGAAGCATTATTCCATGCTGGCATCCGTCCACGCAGAGCGGCAGGAAGAATCAAACGTGATGAGCTGGCAAAGCTGGTTAAATCAATCAAGAAAGTATTGAGCGCCGCGATTAAACAAGGTGGCACCACATTGCGTGACTACGTGAACACAGATGGCGCTCCCGGCTACTTCCGGCAGAAGCTGTTTGTGTACGAACGCGTCAATGAACCTTGCCGAGTGTGTAAAACATCAATAGTGCAACTTACACAAGGTCAGCGTTCCACTTACTATTGCCCCGTCTGCCAACGATAGTTTTCAATGTCCAATCAATCCTTCGCTGCGCTTCGTCACCCCGGCTTTCGCATGTTCTTTGTCGGTAACGCGACAGCCATGCTCGCCGATAACATGGAACATGTCATTAGCTACTGGGTGTTGAATGATCAATTTCACCTGCCTGCATTGGGTGGATTTGCCGTTATCGCACACTGGCTGCCTTACCTGTTGTTCTCTTTTCCTGTTGGTCATTTGACGGATCGCTTCGATCCACGTCGCATGATTCAACTAGGTATGTTGCTGTTCATGTGCGTGTCGTTGTGCTGGGGCATTCTGTTCGCAACGCATACCTTGCAGATGTGGCATGCAATGGTGTTGTTGACGGTACATGGCATTGCGGGTGTGTTCTGGAGCGCACCGGCGCAGGTGTTGTTGCACGATATTGTTGGCACCGGTCAATTACAGAGTGCGGTGCGCAGCAATGCTTCTGCGCGATATATCGGTACCATGCTTGGCCCAGCAGTAGGCAGTGGCTTGATGTTATTGATGAAACCTGCATACGCGATGTTTCTCAATATGCTTATCTACTTGCCAATGCTCCTGTGGCTGTGGCGAGCACCTTATGGTCCAAAGTTCCGCAGCGGTGAAGAACGACCGTTAAAACCAATGAACGGTTTTCGGGACGTGTTTGATACGCTGCGAGTAATCGCAAAAGATCGCACGAATCTTTCGATGATCCTGTTGACCGGATTCGCCTCTTTCTTTATTGGCACGGCCTATCAAGCACAAATGCCTGCATTCGCTCATGCACTGGGTCATGGTGATCCCGGAATATCCTACAGCCTGTTGCTCGGCGCTGATGCGGCAGGCGCATTGTTTGCGGGATTAATGCTGGAAGCGCATGGATTGCTACATCCAAAACCGCGCACTGCATTATTTCTGGCTTCGATATGGTGTGTAGCTTTGGCATCTTTCGCACTCACATCTACTTACTTTATCGCTGTGCCGATGTTGTTTATCGCAGGCTTTGTCGAACTATCGTTCGGCGCTATGTCGCAAACTATTGTGCAGATGCATGCACCTGCTGAAATTCGTGGTCGAGTTATCGGTGTATTTGTAATGGCCGCAATGGGAATGCGAACCTTCAGTGGATCAACAGTTGGGTTGCTCGGCCAGAAGATTGGCATTCACTATTCATTGTCGTTGAGTGCAGTGGCGCTGCTGGTTGTTGTAATTGGAATATCGATGTGGCTTGGTAGGGAAAGATTGGTTGCGCAGTGATCGTGAATCGCCTTCTCAAA
>DATAHE010000050.1:0-15590 GCA_036263355.1 Steroidobacteraceae bacterium
GGTCGCCGTCGCGCTGAATCCCATGTTGCGGAATTCGGCCTGCACCTGCAGTCCGCTCGCATCCATCCAGCCCGTCTGGTAGTGCAAGGCAAGATCGTTAATCTCTGCGTTGATCAAAAACAAACCTTCGTTCTCGTGAAACGGAAATTTCTGCAGTGGTCCGGTTAACGTCAGGTCTGCTTTCTTTACATGTCCACCCAGAAATGCATTGTCCAGCCAGTCGAGCGCCCTGCGTTGCATCACGCCTGCAGGCATATAACGTGGCGCTGATGCTGCATCAAGATTCGTTCCCTGTGCATGCATGTCGATGATCGGAGAACTTCCCTTTGGGATGTTCACAAAGCCCTGCGCAGTTGCATCGCCATTCGGTGACTTGACAACGATATCGGTGCTTTCGATATGTGTGCTATCTGTTGTGCGAGTCCAATTGAACGTGCCTGTTATATGATCCGCTGGTAATGGAGTGCGGAACACGTGCGGTAACGCGAATTCAACGTCACGGCTATCAAGGTGCACCGAACCACGCGCACCTGTACCTTCTACCGAACCACTAATGCCGCTCACACCGGGTGAACGCCCGACTGGCGACACACCAATCTGCTTGAAGTCTGCGCGAAATGAATAACGCGGCGCGCTCATGGCCACGATATCCGTAGCATCAGTGGAGTCTTTGTTGAAGTCGTTGGTGACACTCGAAGCTGCATCACTCGAAACCACCTTGCTGCCATCATCCGACGAATCTGCGTCGGCAATAAAATCACGCTCATAGCGAACAGACACATTTTCAATCTGTCCCGTTGCGTTGAGCGCACGCACCTTGGCAAGTTTTTCTGACTCGGGAAGATAAGCTAGCAGCGGCCATAGATTATCCAGCACGACTAGCTGCGCGCCTGCTTCGAGTCGTTCCACCACGCGATGTTCCGATACCTCACCTTCATCATCATGCACAGAAACACTACTCGATGATGGCGTTGATGCTGAAGCGACTCGCTCACGCACATTGGCAAGCTTGAGCAACAGTGTCGCGGTCGACGCATGCCAGGGCACTCGCTCCTGGCTGAACTGCAAATTACTGAAATGTGTTTGCCAGCCTTCAGAAGTAAGAATGGTGCTGAATACCACATTGACATCGTTGTAGTGAATCGGTGGCGCGGCGACGATCGGTGTTGCACTGGTTTCGGTTGTTGCTGGCGACTTTGTCTCGTCATCGTTGCGGATATGCAAGGTATCCGCAACGGGTAATGGTGTTTTCCATGTTGGCAGGTGCATCACCACTTCGTGGAAATCAACATCACCTGAGAATGCCTGCAAATGCGGGCCGAGGAAATCAGCAGACACTTTAAACGTTCCTTTACCTTCGCGCGGCGCAATCCAGTCATCTGGCATCACCTGTGCCCAGCCCCGCAGGTTGATACCATCTCCAGTGGCCTGTGCATGCCATTGCAACTGCGACACGTTGTCCAGGCCACCTTTGCCAGTGGCCTGAAACTTAAGCTGCTTGCCCATCATGCCGGGCAATGTCGCCTTTCCCTGAACTTCAAATGAATTGTTATCACGCAGCACACTGAGATCAACGTTGTCAACAATCCAGGGGCCACGTTTTGTCTTGAGGTCACGGAATACCAGACGCACATCGCTGATACTTACGCGGCCAACCGGCAGTGATTCAAGTTGAAACGCTTCGTGATGTTCGTACTCAGGCAGATCGCTCTGCCCTACAATCTCGAACATACCATTGGGCTTGCGGATTGCGTTCAGTTCTGTTCCACGCAATGCAAACTGCAATGCGGTTAATCTTGTCGTGCGTATGGCGGTCCACAGGTCAAAGCCAAGGCTGCCACTCTTTGCCATCGCAAGAATACGTTTACCATCACGGGTGCGAATCACTGCATCGGTAAATTCCAGTTGTGGGCCGAAGCGGTACCAGCGTGCACTCAACTCGGCAAACTGAACATCAAGCTTGGCACGCTCGCTGATCCAGGCCTGCATTTGCAGGCGATACTCTGGCACGCGCGTCATCATCATGGAGAACGCAAAGGTGACAATCGTGATGGTGACCATGCTGATGGTCACTGTTAATGAAATGCGCCGGGCGATGCGATGCGTTCGTTTGAAACGCTGAATCAGATCGTTGATGCGGGCGCGCAATTTCATCGTTTCTTTACATCAGCACGACATCGTACTGGTCTTGCTGATACAGCGCCTCAGTCTGCAGACGAATAGGCTTGCCGGTATGCACTTCCAGTTCCGCCAGTGCAGCAGATTCTTCATCAAGCAATCGTTCCACCACGTCTTGACTGGCCAGTACCATCAATTCCTGGAACTGGAACTGCTTTGCTTGTCGCAGTATCTCGCGGAATATTTCGTAGCAAACTGTTTCGATGGTTTTGACAAAGCCGCGACCTTCGCAAGTCGGACACGATTTGCACAACATGTGTTCGAGACTTTCGCGCGTGCGCTTGCGTGTCATTTCAACAAGACCGAGTGGCGACACTGTCGATATCTGCGTTTTGGCATGATCACCAATAAGGGCCTTCTCCAGTGCCTGCAACACTTGATGACGATGCTCTTCTTCTTCCATGTCAATGAAATCGATAATGATGATGCCGCCGAGATTGCGTACTCGCAGCTGCCTTGCAATCGCCACCGCTGCTTCGAGATTCGTTCGGAAGATCGTTTCTTCCAGTGTGCGATGCCCTACATACGCGCCCGTGTTGACATCAATGGTGGTCATTGATTCGGTTTGATCGAAGATGAGATAACCACCCGACTTGAGTGGCACCTTGCGATCAAGTGAACGCTGTATCTCTTCTTCAACACCGTACAAATCGAATATGGGGCGATCACCCTGAAACTGTTCGATACGTTCGCAAATTTCCGGCATGAAGGTACGCGCAAACTCGATCATGGCCTGATGTGCGTCTACTTGATCCACGCTGATCTTCGCCACACCACTCAATACAACATCACGCAACACCCGCAGCGTGAGCGGCAGATCTGCGTGAACGAGTTGCCCCGGCTTTGCGTAAGCGCTCTTTTCACCCAGCACGGTCCACAATTTCCGCAGGAACAACATGTCAGCCTGCAAAGCCTCGACACCTGCACCTTCAGCCGCAGTACGAATGATGTAACCACCTGAGTCTTCGGGATTGATGAACTCCAGCATGATGGAGCGCAGACGTTGCCGCTCCTCTTCATCTTCGATTCGCGATGACACACCAACGCCGCGACCTTTGGGCATGAATACAAGATAGCGCGAAGGAATGGTGATGAATGTCGTGAGTCGTGCACCCTTAGTACCCAATGGGTCCTTCAGCACTTGTACGAGGATCTCTTGACCTTCACTCACCAGCGACTGGATATTCTCCGTGACATCCGTCTTATGATTGGCTTCGACCTGTTCAGCGTCGGAAGGCGTTACGATATCTGACGCGTGCAGAAAGGCCGTACGTTCCAGACCAATATCGATAAAAGCAGCCTGCATACCGGGCAGTACGCGCGACACTCTGCCTTTGTAAATGTTGCTGATCAAGCCGCGCTTGTTGGCACGTTCGATAAACAATTCCTGCAGCACGCCTTCTTCGAGTAAGGCGGCGCGCGTTTCGCGAGGACTGACATTAACCAGCACTTCCGATGTCATGTTTAAAGCCCGTCAAGACCAAGACGCAACGACCAGCCGATACTCGATAGTAATTCGGAGGTTTCGGCCAACGGCAATCCCATCACGCCCGAGTAGCTGCCGTTGATGTTGGTGATGAACGATGCGGCCAGACCTTGCACAGCGTAGCCACCCGCTTTATCTGCAGGTTCACCGCTATTCCAGTAGATCGCGCACTCTTCCAAAGACAAGGGTTTGAAACTCACCTGGCTCACGCTCAGTCGATGGGTGGTTGTACCAGCATGGCACAAGGCCACTGCTGTATATACTTGGTGCGTCACACCACTTAAACGTTGCAGCATCGCAATGCCATCATCGCGATCTCGCGGTTTACTGAAGATTTCATCGCCTAACGCGACGGTGGTGTCCGCACCCAGTACCGGTCTCACGTCGTCGCCGTTCAGCCGGTTCCATATTCTTTCGGCCTTGGCGCGCGACAATCGTGTCACGTAATCGGCGGGAGATTCCCCAGCCAGTCGCGATTCATCAATGTTGGCGATACGAATTTCATGCGGCATGAATATCTGCCGCAACAAAGCACTGCGACGTGGCGAGGCAGAGGCAAGCAGAATGGGACGCAAGATCATGATGTTCTTTTACTCGATCAATACGTCTTTGACGGCATCCGGCCGGGCTGGATCATGCTCTTCGGTATTGAAGGCAGCCAGCAATGATGGCTCCGTGCCGTCATTGCGAAACGCATGCGCCACGCCAGGCGGAAACTCAAAGCGCCATACCTCACCGTCTGGAACGACAACATCGTGCACCAGGCCATCCTGCCGATAGCGCACCAACATGGGCCCGGAGACGCTAGATATTTCTGTGCCCCTGATATGACGATGATTGCCCCGAACCACGCCCGGTACGGTGTACACCACGTGCATATTGCGGAATTGTCCAATTTTTTCCGGCTCCATGGGCTCGAACACATAGCCGCGGCCGTCTTTTGCCACGCGCAGTACATCAATTTTTATCGTCATTCTGCGTCCAAAAAAGATTACACGGATTTCATGCACTCGCTTTATCTTGCGACCGCACCGAAAGCAGTTTTAAATGTCAGCTTATTGGGGTGGCAGTTTGGCAAGAACCACTACTAATCCCAACAACAAATGTGATCTGGCACGCGGAATAAGCGCGATCAGTCACATAGCCTGACGGGCAGTATTTAAACACACTGATGGGTGACACAAGCGGCCAGTAACAGGGCGTTCGAGGCTGTAAGGCATATGACTCAGGATAGCAAAAATCGGCCGGTAAATATGGTTGCCCCCCGGCGACCGCACTTCCCCAATATTCCCGGTTACCGGTTCATTCAACCGATAGCCGTATCGCCCCATGCTGCTGTATATCTGGCCAATTCCACTGAACTGAATCAGGACGTCGCGGTGAAAGTATTGCGCACGCCCGAAAACAAGGACACGCGACGCGAACAGATCCAGCGCTTTGAACGCGAACGCGAGCTGCTGATGCGCATCAAGCATCGCTCAGTGGTCGATATTTATGACTGGGGCCACACCGAAGATTTTCATTTCATTGTTACTGAGTACTTCCCGGCAGGCAGTCTTGAACTGCGCATTCGCAACTTGATGTCGGTGCGAGACAGTGTGGATATGTTCCTGCAGATTGCCGGTGCATTGGTGGCAGTGCATCGCGCAGGACTATGTCATCGTGATTTAAAGCCCGCGAATGTCATGCTGCGAACGGATGGCACGGTGGTGATCATCGACTTTGGCCTTGCCATTACCACTGATGGCAGTCACCTGACCAAGGCTGGCGAAGTGCATGGCTCGCCCTACTACATCAGCCCCGAACAAGTGACCGGTGCATCCAATGGTGATAACCGCAGCGATTTGTACAGCCTCGGTGTCATTTTCTACGAGATGCTTACTGGCGTCCGTCCTTTTCAAGGCAAGACTATTTATGAGATCGTTCTTGCGCACAAGACTCAACCTATACCGCAATTGCAGGGTGACTTGGCGCGCTTTCAACCATTAGTGAATCACCTGCTGGAAAAAGACCCAAACAAGAGAATGCAGACGGCTGCAGAAGCGCTGAGCGCACTGTCGAAGTACAAGGTCTAGTCAGTCTTTGTTGGTGTCTTAATGGCACCCGGTCAGTAATTTGATCGGACCAGTTAGAAGTTCTTACCGTTTGTGTCGATTATTTAAGTCTCCTGCTTTTTGGAGACAATGACGCACTCACTCATCTTCTCGTTAGAAAATGTAACCGCGCATTTAAAAGCAATTGGCGTGGCGTACTGCCGCGTCGATGTCGACGCGGCAGCAAACGATGTCAGGCTGCTGGTTTATTCGACAGACATTGACTCATGAACTTCTTGCGCTCATCGCCTTTAAGACCTTTTGATCCCGCGTCAGAATTACAGGCTTTCATCTTTTCCTGCTGGCTGACAGGTGCAGCTTCATGCTTTGCACTCAAACAGGTTTTCATGAAGGCCTTACGATCATCACCCTTCAACTGCTTCTGCGAAGCTTCGGCATTACAGGTCTTCATTTTGTCCTGCTGCTCGCCAGCATGAACCGGCGCACTCAGAATCAGCATTGCACTCACGATTGCAATCAACGATCTTGCGTACATTTCTGCATACCTCTCAATCAGGATGGGACAACATCAACAGCGTTCAGTCTCAGTGCGCTCCAGCATGTGATGACAATGTGGGCGACTTTGAGTCATGATCAATGAATTGCTTGATCGACGCCATAACTGGCGGCTTGCGACTGCGCACAAATGAAAACGCAGCAAGCAGGTCCGCATGGGTCGCATCCGGAAAATATTCCACCGGCACATTCACACCAAGCCTGGCCATGGCATCGTGCAATTGCCGGGTATTCGTCGGTGCAACGGTATGATCTCGCAATCCATGCATTAACAACAATGGCGGTGCATCAGGTCGCACGTAGTTGATTGGCTGCGATTCAGCAAAACGGTCTGGCGGACCAAACAAGTCGTTCATGTATGGATAGGTGAACGGCAGGAAATCATACGGACCCGCCAAACCAACCACGCCCTTCAACCAATGTGCATCACCACCGGCGTGTTGTAGATATGCTTCGTTCAAGGCAAGCATCACCGCAATATGCGCACCCGCAGAATGACCGACCAGATAGATTTGATTGACATCGCCATTCAGCTCGGCAGCGTGACTATGCACCCAGACAATGGCTCGTGCGGCGTCATCGAGAAACGCTGGAAATTTAACTTGTGGATATAAGCTATAGTTAGGCAACACAGCAACATAGCCCTGCTCTGCAAGCGCAGCACCCACAAATTTATATTGCGCCTTGTCGCCACTGTCCCAACCGCCGCCGTGAATGAAAATGACAATCGGAACGGAGTGATCTATTCCTTCAGGTCGATATACATCCAGCTTGTTTCGAGACTTCTCGCCATAAGAAACATTCTGCTGTCTGGAGTAATGACCAAAGGACGCCGGCGTATTGGCAGCAAAAAAACTGAAGCTGGTGCAGCCGCTCAATATTCCGATTGAGACAATAACAACGACCCGATTCAAGCGTGGCAACATCAAGACAATTGCAGAATGCAATGAACGAAACATGCGGGACGACAATCAGCTCTCGACGCGATTGCGACCATTGCGTTTGGCCGCATACAGCTTTTCATCCGCAACGCGATACATATCGAGTGGTTGCATATCATGCCGCCATTCAGCCACACCGATGGAGATAGTCACTTTAATCTGCTGCTCATCTGCAGCAAATACACAACTCTCTGCGAGAACACGCAATCCGTCAGCGAAAGCAGCCGCACCTTCGAGCGATGTATCCGGAAGAATCGCGCAAAATTCTTCACCGCCGTAACGACCCAGACGATCCGCAGGACGCATACGCTTGCTCAATGCCGATGCCATGCCGCGCAACACTGAGTCACCGGCGAGATGTCCGTACTCGTCATTGATCTTTTTGAAGTAATCGATGTCCACCATCAACACTGACAACGGCCGTGGATTACGCTGGCAACGCTGAATTTCTTCCGTGAGCAACTTGTCCAGTTGTTGGCGATTGCTGAGGCTGGTCAAACCATCAGTTACTGCCATACGGAAGATCATGTCGTGGTATTGCGCTTCGACATCCACACCGGAGAGATACTTGAAAATGGTATCGCCAACCTTCAACAGATCGCCACGATTCAATCGTCGCTCACCATTGATGCGGCCATCTTCATTGATATACGTGCCATTGGTCGACTGCAGATCGATGACAAACACATCGTTGTTGCGTAATTCGAGTCGTGTATGTCGACGCGACACGGCATCGCTGATCAGCACAATGTCGTTGTCCCGACCACGACCAATGGTCAACGCCGAATTCTCGATTACATAGCGACGACCGATCTCGGACTGCAAACCGGCGTGTAATACAACAAGACAGGCAAGACCGGGCTCAGCATTGACAGTCTGTCCGCCGGTTCGTGCCGCAATGCGTGTTTTTGCTAATTCGTCTGTGTGCATTGATTCGTTGGCAGAACAATCAGGCCCGATGGTAGGGATGCTGCTTGATTACACTGACAGCGCGATACAGCGCTTCCGCAACAATAACCCGCACCAGCGCGTGCGGCAAGGTCAATGATGATAATGACCAGCGAAGATCAGCTTTGGCGTCTACCGATGGTGCAATGCCATCCGGCCCGCCGATGCAAAAAGCCACATGCCTGCCATCACGAGCCCTGGTTTGCAAAAACTGGGCGAGCTGCTCGGTACTTAAGGATTTGCCGCCAACCTGGAGAGCCACTACAAAAGGATTGCCCATGGCAGCAAGATTCGACTGCATGCGTTCGCCTTCTTTCTCCACCGCTTTTGATGAGTCAGAAGAACCGCGTTGCCCCAATGGAATCTCGACGAGTTCGAGGCGGTAGTCCTGAGCAAGGCGTTTGGCGTATTCGTTATAACCCTGTTGGACCCACTCCGGCATCCGGGTTCCGACGGCAATCAGGCGCAGATTCATAGGTTTTAGCGCTGATTATTTGAGCTATATCCCAATGAACAATCAACCGCCAGTAAGTGCACTTTCCCGGCGGGCTGCGCTGATGTCCCACAGATTTTCCAGCCGGTAAAACTCGCGTACGCGCGGCAGCATCACATGGACAATGATGTCCTGCAGATCAACCAACGCCCACTCCCCATCGCGTTCGCCTTCGACACCCATGGGACGAAAGCCTGCTTTCTTGGCGGCCTGCACGACGTTATCGGCGATGGAACGAACATGACGATCAGAATTACCGCTGGCAATGACCATGCTGTCCGCCACATCGGTCAGACCACGTACGTCCAGCACCGAGACATTAACTGCTTTCATATCTGCCAGCGCAGCTTCCACCAGCAACAACAGCGGTGATTTAGGTGGCGCCTTCACCACCGGAGTCGGACTCGCAACCTTGGCGACTTTCTTTACCGGTGCCGAAGATTTCTTTGCCGCCTTTTTCTTTACCGCAGGTTTATGGGACTTCTGTGATTTACCAACCCTGGACGCATTGTTCTTTTTCTTGGTCAGCGTTTTGCCAGCCTTCGCCGCCGGTCTTTTTGCGGCAGGCTTGCTTGCTGCACGCTTGACGATCTTGCGTTTGCCACGGCTAGCGGACTTCGACGACGATTTCCGCGATGACTTGGCCGATGATTTGGTTGCCATTCCTACCTCTGGTGATAAAACTTTGTGCGCATTATGCGCGTTATTGGCGCTGCGCGTAACAACCCGATTGTTGAATAAGATCTCGCACGGGATCAGGCATCAGATAGCGCGGATCGCGTCCCATGGTGATCAGTTTGCGAACTTCGGTGGAAGAAATCTCCAGTTGCGTGACCGCATGGATAAATATCTTGCCAGCCTTGTTTTCATGCAAGTCATCGACGCGACCGGTGCCATGATCAACCAGTAATTCGCCGAGTGGCCCCATGGTCGGCGCACGCCAGCCAGGACGATGCGCCACGATAAGATGCGACAGCGTCAAAATCTTTTGCCATTGATGCCATGTGGGCAGCCCGAGAAAAGCATCCATACCCACGATCAAGCAGAGTGATCGATCCGGCAGTTCAGCACGCAGTTCAGCGAGGGTATCCACCGAATAGGAAGGCCCGGCACGGCGCATTTCGCGATCATCAACATTGAATCCCGGTTGCTGGCCTATAGCAGCCTTCACCATTTGTAGTCGCAATTCAGGACTGGCAATGGTGGCATCGCGATGCGGCGGATCGCCCGCAGGCATGAAACGGACTTCGCTTAAACGCAATGCCTGAATCAATTCAAACGCAGTACGCAAATGACCATAGTGAATGGGATCGAATGTACCGCCGAAAATACCAATGGGATGCATGAAGATAATTGTCGTGAAGTAATAACGAGTGCTTAGCGTAAACGCAGCTTCACGCTACTTTAGCACGAGCCAGCTTGACGCCGGACATCCGGGAAACCAGACCCCGCATTTCGACCCACGGATCGCGGCGATTCACGCCTTTGATGGCGGCATCGACTTGCGCTGCATCAAACATCAGTGCTTTGAGAGCAGTAAGTTTCAGTCGCTGCAATCCCTGCTTCATGGCACTTTGCCGGGGACGCCAGACACCAGCCGCCTGCATTGCAGAATCCATGCTTTGACCTTTATTCATACCGGCGGCGACGCGTGCCATCCATTGCACGTCTTTGTTGACTCCCCATAGCACCAGCGTGGCATCGGTGCCTTCTTCGCGCAGCCCTTCTAGAATTCGCAAGGCCCGCGATGTTTGCCCCTGCATCGCGGCGATTCCCAGTTGCAGCACGTCATAACGGGCGCTATCAGCAACGTCAGAAGTAATAATTTCCGCGGTCACAACAGTTTCTGGATATAACAATGCCAGCTTGTCGATTTCCTGCTGCGCAGCCAGCAAGTTACCCTCCACTCGTTCAGCGATTAACGCAGGCACACCGGGCTCTGTTTTTAAAGCGGCACGCTGCATTCGACGTTCAATCCATAACGGTAATTGTGGCAATTCAACCGGCCAAACTTGCACTACCAATCCTTGCTTGTCGATGGCGCTGACCCACTTGGTCGATAACGAACGCGCATCAAGCTTGGAAGTAATCACCAGCAACAATATGTCTGGTGCATTCTGGGCGGCCACATCACACAGCACTTCACTGCCTTCGTTACCGGGGCTGGCGCCATCAAGCCGCACTTCGATAATGCGTTGCTCGGCAAACAAAGACATCGCCTGAGTCGAGGCCCGCAGTTCCTGCCAGTCAAATCCGCGTTCGACGAAAAACACCTGGCGTTCGGTAAAGCCCTTTGCTCGTGCTGCCATTCGCACCTGATCGCAGGCTTCACCCAGCAACAAAGGCTCATCCCCTGTTATCAGGCAAATCGAAGGTAGCTCGCGCTTGAGCTGCGCGGACAGGGCATCGCCGTTCACTTTCATATGGGAATAATAACTGAGGCAGAGGAACATTACAGCGCAGTAAAAGCATTGCAAGCGTTGGCTTGAATTGGTAGGTTCCCATAGCCGTGGAAGAACAAGGCAAGCGATGGTGTTATTAGCGTCTAGCAAAACTGTCAAAAACAGGAGGTTTTTGCAGAGCCTACAGGGACGTATTCACGGCGCTTTTGAATAGATGCTAACAACACCATTTGCGTGCAACATAGCTTCCGTAAACTCTGACATATCTTGTTCGCTTATTGATCGACCATGCTCAGCTCTCTGTACCGCAAATACTCGCAACTGATGCGCATCCTGATGCTGCTATCGGTAATGGCGTTTGCGCTGGGATCTGTGGCGCATGCAGGTCACGAACATTCAAAAGAACGCGCACAACATCAAACCTGCGACTACTGCGTCGGCTATGCGCATCTGGTCGGCAGCTCTTTGCACGCTGTCGATATACCTTCGAGTTTGTTGACAGATGAAGCTCCAGCCTCTTTCTCGCAAGCGTTCATTCCGCTTCGTGATCATCTCGTTGCGCAACCACGCGCTCCTCCTGTCCTGTAGTTCTGAGCAATCTCACCAGCTCTTTCTGGCTTAACGCCGGTTGGTTTTTGTCATGCGATGTCTTCGCATGATTCATGCTTTTGACCATACAGGGTATTCCGATGTTGTCACGTCATTCCTTTCGTCCAACTCTATTTTCTTCTGGACGATCCCCGATTCATATGCGTTCATTTATCGCAGCTTGCAGCTTGGCATGCACTGCCGTCACCGCCAATGCCGCCAGCACCGACAATCCGGTCAAACTGGACGAAGTCGTGGTCACTGCTTCACCCATTCCTCACGATGCTGATTATCTAGCCACCATTGCCAGCAGTGTGGATCGGGACAAAATATTGCAGCAAGGTGGTGCCAACCTCGCGGATGCATTGAGCAACGAGCCGGGCATTTCGGGAAGCGGTTTCGCATCGGGTGCAAGTCGTCCGGTGATACGCGGCTTTGATTCCAATCGCGTACGCGTGATGGAAGACAGCATAGGTAGCTTCGATGTTTCGGATGTTGGCCCTGATCATGGTGTGCCCATTGACCCACTATCAGCGACTCGCATCGAAGTAGTACGCGGCGCAGCAACACTGCGTTATGGAAGTCAAGCCATCGGTGGTGTTGTCAATGCCATCAACAATCGTGTGCCGTTCACGCTCCCGACTTCACCACTAAGCGGTGAAGTCGCAGCAAGCTACGACGACAATGCGAATGCCAAGCAAGGTTCACTGTTAATGGACGCGAAAGCAGGACACTTTGCACTACATGCAGATGGCTTTGTTCGTCATACTGATGATTACGATACACCAGAGGGCACGCAGTCTAATTCGTATTTCAAAGGTGATGGTTATGCCGGAGGTGGATCTTATTTCTTCGGCGACAATCGTATCGGCGTTGGCGCCGTTCACTACGATTCGCAATATGGCATTCCCTCCGACACCAATTACATCGACATGCATCAGACCAAGGGCATGTTTAAATCGTCGTTTGCAGTAAACACCGGACCATTACAAACCGTGACGATGGACGCGGGTTATGCTGACTATATCCATAGCGAACGCGACCCCGTTACGGGTGAAGCACTGGCCACGTTCAAGAATCGCGAATGGGATGCTCGTGCAGAAGGCGTGTTCGGTAAGGTCGGTCCGTTCTCTGGATTTGCACTGGGCACACAATTCCAGCAGCGCCATTTTTCGGCACTGGGAGAAGGTTTTGATTACCTGGCACCAACTGCGACGAGATCAGGCGCAGCATTCATGTTCGCAGAAATCAAACCGGCAAAGAAAATCGATATGGATATCGGGGTACGTACGGAGCATGTTGTCATCGATAATGTCTCTGGCGCAGGCAACATACTGTCACGACGTTTCTCACCACTGAGTGCATCTGCAGATATCGTCATTGATGCCACCGATGCGCTGAGAGTTGGCTTGACACTTTCCAGCGCCGCACGTGCGCCCGCACAAACAGAATTGTTTGCACATGGCCCGCATGATGGGCCGGGAACATTTGAAACCGGCAGTCCCAATCTTGAAATTGAACGCGCGAACTCAATGGAACTATCCTTGCGCATACGATTGATGAATCTCAGCATCGATACGTCCATATGGAACACCCGTTTCAATCACTACATCTATGGTCAACTAACTGGTCGCACCTGCGATGACGCAGGCAACTGTGTTGACGATGAATCATTGGACTTGCGTGAGTTGAACTATGTGCAAGTGGGCGCAAAGTTCTATGGCGCTGAAACCAAGGTCTCCAGTCCGTTGCTAATCAGATCCAGCGGCGTTCTTAACGCTACCTTGTTTGCCGACTACGTTAATGCAACAACTGAAGACGGCGAAGCGCTGCCACGCATAACGCCATACCATATAGGCACGGGCTTGCAATGGAGCGGCAAGCTGTTGGATGCAGGTGTCTCTGCAAAATACACAGGCAAACGTAACGACCACGCATTCGCGGAAACCGCCACTGCAGGATTCATGTCAGTGGATGCCAATATCGGCTGGCATATGCTTGAAGGTGAACACCGGTTCGATGTCACCTTGTCCGGACACAATCTCACCAACAGCATTCAACGCAATGCCGTTGCGCTTAACAAGGACGTCGTAGTGTTGCCGGGCCGCAATCTGCGATTGACGCTGCGAGCGGTGTTTTGATCTGACGTACTGAGAGGATGTTCTGCACGGCAGTGTTGAGCGGATGTACTAACGCGATACTTGCAGGCACAATGAGGCTTGTGCCTGCAAGCCTTCCGCGTCTTCCAACATTGCTACGGTGACATCATGGCCAGCAAGAAAAAAGCAGTACGTCGCATCAATCGAAAATCTACTGACAGTCGCAAACCTGCCCGACGTCACGTATCGCGTGCCCATTCCAAAAAGAAACTGACCACACCAGGTTTACGCCAGTTGTACCCAGCATCGCGTCCGCGTCGTTCTGGATGGCTGCGTGTTTCGGATGTGCATGAAATTTATTGGGAAGAATTCGGGAATCCACACGGCAAGCCTGCCGTTTTCTTGCATGGTGGCCCGGGCGCTGGCGCAGACAAACGCGCACATCGCTTCTTCGATCCAGAGTCATATCGCATTGTGGTATTTGATCAACGTGGGTGTGGTCGCAGTCGTCCACATGCGTCTTTGACGGATAACACCACGTGGCATCTCGTCAGCGATATCGAACAGATACGCATGCATCTGGAAATTGAAAGCTGGCTGGTATTCGGTGGCTCATGGGGGTCGACATTGGCCCTGGCTTATGCGCAAACTCATCCACAACGTGTCACGGAACTCGTGTTGCGTGGCATCTTCATGCTACGACGTTGGGAACTGCAATGGTTTTATCAGGAAGGTGCGAGTGCGTTGTTCCCTGATCACTTTGCCAGATATGTGTCGGTCATTCCCGAAACAGAACGGCATGATCTGATTAGCGCCTTCTATCGACGATTGATTAGCGAGAACAAATCAGAGCAACTCGCAGCTGCAAAGGCCTGGTCGTTGTGGGAAGCTGCGACGAGTTATCTGCACGTTAACCAGAGCAATATCGAAGACTGGGGTGATGCAGATTTCGCGATTGCCATTGCGCGTATCGAATGTCATTACTTTGTTAATCGCGGCTTCTTTGATCATGATGATCAACTGTTACGCAATGTGAATGCCATCCGCAATATTCCCGCAACGATTGTACAAGGTCGTTACGATGTGGTGTGTCCAATTCAATCTGCGTGGGATTTACATGTTGCGTGGCCCGAGGCAGATTTGCGCATTGTGCCGGATGCGGGTCATTCTGCATTTGAGGCAGGCAATACCCATGAACTGGTCACTGCAACAGACAAGTATCGGTGAGTACCTATAACCACAAAATCAGAACGATGCGTCAATAAGACATTCGATGACAACTGCCTCTAAATAGCGACATTCAAATTCATTTACTGTCATCAATGGTGCAATGACAGTTGTGTTACACCGCAGCAACGGTGCCACGATTTTTTTCACTGAACATCACAACACAAAACTGTGATGCAACTCTCCCAAGCGATGCGCGCAGCTTTGCGGGCATCGCAGTATATTTGCGTTCACTCGTAGCACTCGCGTGCAACGCGATTAATCTCCCACAACCATTCTTAACGCTTTGAGGTGCACGCATGAGCAATCCTTACGACACCGCGACCGAACGCATGTCCATCATTCCACCGACAATGAAATTCAAAGGCGAACTATCCGCGGATGAAGATCTGCTGATACAGGGCACTATTGAGGGCACGATTCGACATACACAACGTGTGACCATTGGCAAAGACGGCAAGATTAAAGCCGGTATCACTGCCAACATCATTAAAGTAGAAGGCACGGTGGAAGGCGACTTGAATGCAGCTAATTCCGTTACGCTGAATCAGTCAGGTAATCTGCGTGGCAACATCCGCGCACCTTCCGTCAGCTTGATTGAGGGCTCGAAGTTCAACGG
>DATAHE010000051.1:0-2032 GCA_036263355.1 Steroidobacteraceae bacterium
ATGATGCTGACCGTTCGTGGTGAAGAAGAAGATCTGGTCAAGGCACTGGAACTTGGCGCAGATGATTATCTGAACAAGCCCTTCAGTCCACGCACGCTCATCGCAAGAGTAAAAGCATTGTTGCGTCGCGCCGGTGTCGAGGCCACTGCCGCACCGATGACATCGGGTCGCATTCGACTGGATGTAGATGAATACACCGTTCACGTTGGCAACAAGGAAGCGATCAAACTGACCAAGCTGGAAACTCGCCTGCTGCAAATGTTATTAGCCAATGCCGGGCATACGGTCAGCTCTGATCGTTTGCTGCTGCAGGTATGGGGGCACAAAGGTGCTGGTGACCGGCAATTGTTAAAGCAACTGGTGCATCGCGTTCGCCAGAAGATCGAAGTCGACCCTGCCATCCCGCAACTGCTACAAACTGTCGCGTCGGGATACAAATTGCTGGTTGAATAAAGCGGTGTGATTAGAGAATCTTATTGACTCCGCGCTGATCGGTCTTGCGCATCACATCACTCTTCGCGGTCTTTAGGTCAGCAGTGACAAACCCTGCACTTCATAATCCTTCTGGGTGATGTCGGAGCGTTCGGGCCTACGTTGCTTGTCCTACAGGCTTTTTCTCATGCTTGTTTTATCTTATGCTCCAGCTCGGTGACAAGGCACCAACAGGCTGGGTATATACGCACTGCCCGCAAATCGATGAGTTGCTACTGTGCTGCAGGATGAGGACACGTTAACCAACGGCGGTTGAACGTGGTGAGTTTGCCAACCATAAATTGTGTGCTGATCAAGCTGCTTATTGCCGGACGATTTGAATGATGGAACTACAGCTCGATTTTCAACTGTTGTTTGAAGAGTCGCCTGAGGTGCTCCTGGTGCTATTGCCAGATGCGCCGCGTTTCACCATGGTTGCGGCAACTCGCTCGCGATTGCAAGTCACACAAGCCACGCGCGAACAAACCATCGGCAAAGGCTTATTCGAAGTCTTCCCCGATAATCCTGACGACAACAGTGCCGATGGCACAGCTAATCTGCGTGACTCGCTCAATCGTGTTGTGGCAACACGTGCCGCTGACACCATGCCCATACAGAAGTATGACATCCGCGATGCCAACGGCAATTTCATTACCAAATACTGGAGCCCGAAAAATATTCCTGTGCTCACCGAAGATGGTAGCGTGAAATACATTCTTCATCGTGTTGAAGATGTAACAGAGCTGGTACAAGCAAATGAACTTCAGGAGTCGTTACGAGATCGCAGCAGCGCCATGGAGAATGAAGTCATTAAGCGTAGCCACGAGTTGGCCGAGACCATTCGCGAATTGCGCGCCGCTAATCTCAAGCTCGGCGAGTTGGATGTCGCCAAGACAAATTTCTTCAGCAACATCAGTCACGAGTTCCGCACGCCTATCACGTTGATGCTAGCGCCACTGGAAGATGCGCTGAACGATAGCGTGCAACCGCTCAGTCCGGCGAATCATCATCGCCTGCAATTGGTTCATGACAATAGTTTGCGACTGCTTAAACTGGTTAACAGCCTGCTTGATTTTTCACGTCTGGAAGCAGGCCGCATAAAGGCACACTATGCGCCATTAGACGTCGCAGGGTTTACCACCGAACTGGTTGCAATGTTTCATTCTGCTGCCGACAAGGCGAACATCAAGTTAACTATCGATTGCCCCAAAGTATCCGAGCCACTCTGGATCGATCGCGAGATGTGGGAGAAGATCATTCCCAATCTCGTGTCCAATGCACTTAAATTTACCTTTGCAGGTGAAATCGCCGTTCGCCTGCGCGAACTCACCGCCAGTGTTGCTATTGAAGTCAGCGATACCGGCATTGGTATTCCACCTGCAGAATTGCCGCGCATCTTCGAACGTTTTTATCGGGTCACCGGAAACAACGGCAGAGCTTATGAAGGCACTGGGATTGGATTGTCCCTGGTACGCGAACTGGTGGAACTGCACGGTGGTCGCGTGTCGGTGGACAGTGATGTCAATCGAGGTACCACATTCCGCATTGAAATTCCCAAAGG
>DATAHE010000052.1:0-1894 GCA_036263355.1 Steroidobacteraceae bacterium
ATGTCTAGCTCTAATCGTCACGCTGTTGTTCTTCTTTCCGGTGGACTAGATTCCGCCACTACGCTCGCTATTGCGCGTGCCGAAGGCTTCATCTGCCATGCGGTCAGCTTCGACTATGGTCAGCGTCATCGTGCGGAGCTCATCGCTGCAGACCGCGTCGCCCGTACGCTGGGTGCCGCAGAACATCGCACCATGCGAATCGATTTCGCAGGGATTGGCGGCTCGGCGTTAACAGATAATTCCATTACCGTGCCAGAAAATACACCATCAAACGGAATTCCCGTTACGTACGTGCCGGCTCGGAACACCGTATTCCTGTCACTGGCTTTAGGCTGGACTGAAGTGCTTAACGCAGCGGATATTTTTATCGGTGTGAATGCGGTTGACTACTCAGGCTATCCGGATTGTCGCCCCGAATTCATTAAAGGCTTTGAGAATCTGGCAACACTGGCCACCAAGGCTGGAGTTGAAGGACATCCGTTTAAAATTCACGCACCATTGATCTCGTTGACCAAGGCGCAAATCATCCAGCGTGGTATTTCACTCGGTGTGGATTACAGCCTCACGGTCTCTTGTTATCAAGCCGACAGTGAGGGCAGGGCGTGTGGAAAATGCGAGTCATGCCGACTGCGACGCGAAGGCTTTGCTGCTGCGGGTGTAGCCGATTCAACTCGATATAATAATTGATCGCTAATCCAATTTTTTGGGTTTACATGGCGCTGTAATCCGGTATCATGCGCGCCCGCTTGGGCCATTCGCGCCCAGCTTTTCATAACGATGCGGGTTGGTAGCTCAGTCGGTAGAGCACTGGACTTTTAATCCATTGGTCGTGGGTTCGATTCCCACCCAACCCACCATTGAGCCTTCTGCAATAACAGATTGCACACTCAGCTCTCTTCACGGCATTGGAACCCGATGCTTCTAGGCGCTTCCTCGTCCGGTTTCTCCAATGGCGCATCACACGTTTGAAAACTTACTTGCGCATTTCTGAATGAGAATTCCTAGCGGCTCTGGATTGGGTAGTCGGCGGATCAAGGGGTTACGGAGTGCCACTTGCAACTTTTGAAGCACTGTATATAAATACAGTAACGCACAATTGTTCTTCAGAGGTGCCTAATGTTCACAGATCCCATGATCCTGATCGATGAGACGCTACAGCGTTTAGACCTGCTATCAGCCTTATTTGATGACGAAGTGGATGAACGAATAAGGCATGCAGGGGAGCAGGAACCTTCAGTTCGCCTTTGCCGCGAAGTCAACGTCAAGATCAACGAATTGATTCCGAAGTTACGAGCTGCAAAGGTGACACAACAACCAACGTATCAGACACGAGTCTGTTTACATTGCGATGATTAACAAGCAATGGCGCGACTACGAAAAGATGTTACTGCAGATTGAACTGAACTATTGCCGGCCTTATTGAAAGGCCGGCAATAGTTCAACAACGATTACGTCTCACTTCTTTTTAAACACATACTTCTGTCCAGCGATTGCTGCTTGATACATCAATCCACCTTTTGCCAGAGTAAGTACAGCAAATCCCTTGTAGTACTGTGTAATGGCTTTACCGTTTTCCACATTGGTGCTGACTGATGCTGAAGGACCTGTAGTACCTGCCTGTGCATTTGCACCCAAGGTAACAGCCACTGCAGATGCGTCGGCGCCAAATTCAAAACTGTCGTTGGTGAATTCATCGAATGCACGTTTGTCTTCAAAGAAAACAATCTGGCTGTAAGCTTGCCCACCCAATTGAAAGCCAACTGATAATTGCATCAGTGTACTGTCGCCTATGTACCGACCGGCTTGATACACGTGACCTTTGCCCGCGGCTGCACCAACGCCAACGCCACCTTTGCCAATCGTTGGAAATATTGCGTAACCATATGCCGAACTG
>DATAHE010000053.1:0-2222 GCA_036263355.1 Steroidobacteraceae bacterium
CTCGATGGATACTTTACCGTTACTGCTCTTTGCCAATGGACTTGGCCATATCTCAAGGTTTAGGCAAATCTCAAGAACCACTTCGGCAACGAACTGAAGAATGGCTGCGAGTATCTCTTCCATGTGTTCCTGACTTGATCTATCTGTCGCGAGAAGATAAGTATTGCTGATAGCTAATGCGCGGTAATTCAAACCGATCTGCCGTACGGCAATACGCGGATGGCGATCCCAGTCGACCAATCGGCGTAAAGCCATTGATGTGTAGTCGCTCACTAACCAAATGATCGGCAATATGGAACATCACGACTTCGCCGATGAACAATTTATTAGAGCCAACATCAATTGTTGAATGCAAACGGCATTCAAGATTGACTGGTGATTCAACTAGTCGCGGTGTGCTGAGTTTTTCTGATGGGGTCGTATGCAAACCTGCGGCGGTGACTTCGCTCAACTCAGATGGAAAATCTGCAGCAGAGATGTTCATTGCCTGCATCAATTCTTCCGTCACCATGTTGATGACAAACTCTTTATCACGAAGAATGTTTCTTGCGGTGTCCTTCAGTGAATCATCATCGCGTGTGCCCACGCTGATAATGACCAACAATGGATCACTACTAATCGCATTGAAGAAACTGAAAGGTGCGAGATTGATTAGTCCTGATTCATTAACCGAGGTCACCCACGCAATGGGTCGAGGAATCACCAGGCTGGTGAGCAGCTTGTAGTTTTCGGATTCACGATGTTGAGCAGGATCGATCTTCATGACGGCTCATTATTGCGTTACAGCTCCCAAGGCTAACCTAATTGCTCCGATAAACTTCGCGTCGATGTCCAATTTTGACAACGAGCACAATGAGTTTTTCGTCTTCTACTTCGTAAATTATCCGGTACACACCTTGCCGTACCCTGTATCGCTCTTGCCCAGAGAGTTTTTCACAGCCGACCGGGCGTGGATCAGCGGCTAGTGAGCGGATGCGTTGCAGTATCTTTTTGACGTCTTGTTTCGGGAGCGGGCGCAAATCCTTTGCGACTGATTTCTTGAAGATCAGCTCATAGTTTGCCATGTGCTTTCAGATCCTTGAGAAGCGCTTCATATGACATTGTAGGCTCAGCTACTCTTTCCTCGAAGGCTGCTAAATCTTCCTGGTCATCTCGCAATGCTGACCTGACGGCATTGTTAACAACATCAGATATCGATTGATGTGTTTCCGCCGCCTTAAGACGCAGTGCCTTATGCAGTGACGGCTCGAAGTACACGGTTGCACGCTTGGCTGGTTCGCTCATATCCACTTCCTCTGTGCGGCAGCTTAGCCTTAAGACGTCATAACGTCAAATCGCTTTGGCGTTATTCTGTAAAAGGGGGCTTACTTCAGCGCCGTTACCAGCTGCTCGCTCAAGTGAGTTGTTGTCTGTTGCAGCGCTGACTGGAAAGCATCCACCACGGCACCAAGGCGATTGTCCTTTGCATTTACACTGGCTGTAGCACGAATCGCGGGTAATGATTTGCGTTGCTTGATGCTAATGAGATTTGCAACAACAGTGACATGCACTACTGGCGCATCGCTGCCAGCATATTCAGTCTGAAAGTCGGCGATGGAAACTTCCAGCAGGTAATCGGCATCGATACGTGCATTTTCTGCAACCACATTGCGAAAGCCCTGTTGTGACTGTAGCAGTGCAACGATGAAAGCTTGCGTTACTTCCGGTGCGGTGCCACCCCAGCGTGCGCCAAAGTAATAATCAAGATGATTGCCATTGCGCAACACTGCAATACGATCGGTATCGAGGCCCGGCAAAGCGGTTGGCAAGGCAACCGCCAGTTGATAATTGAAGGCAACTTGTGCAACGCCTGCATCCGCTGGTTTCAACACATATACTTGTGGTTCGGCCACTTTGCTTTGCAGCAGTTCGCTGGTGCCACAAGCACTTGCCAACAAAGCAAGCAGCAAGATGCCCGTCAGTCTTATTGCATTCCTCACGGTTTGATCTCCACACCAGACTCGGGTTTTTCGAACAACAGCTGCGATGGCGTCTGCTTTAATGATCGCGACAGCTCGCGGAATTCAGTTGCAGCGGAACGCACATCACGCAGCATGCGTTCTAGCTCGAACAATCCCTGCTCGGTGAAGTGCGTCATCGGTCCTTGACTACTTTCCATGAACTGATCCAGCCGTGCGGTGGTATTGGCTAACTGCGTGGATACGGCATTGAGCTTGCCGATG
>DATAHE010000054.1:0-7058 GCA_036263355.1 Steroidobacteraceae bacterium
ACCAGTGGCAATCCGGAACAGCAGAAAGAGTTTGCGAAAAGCTTGATCGAACGCAGTGCGTTTCTTGCAAAAGACTATCCACCAATGCGGCCGTTTGTTGATTAATGCTTCTGATATCTAAGAGCTGTCGACGACCGTTAAGTTGAATTGAAATTTGTAATCGTCAGGAGTTAAAAATGAAATTATCAAAATGGTATGGTTCAACGTTATTGTTGGCAGCCATGCTGCTTGCACCCAGCGTGTATGCGCAGAAAGCGGGTGGTCCAACAACGCCCATCAGTCCTAATACGCTGCAGGCGGATAGGTACTTCCAAGACATATGTTTTTCGGCATCCGCATCGTCTTCGTCGTCATCTATTCCGAATCTTGGTGTGTCTGAACGTAGGCAGGTTCAGGCAGCAACTCCACAAGGGCAATCGGCTTTGCGCAATGCCTGCGGTGCATATCTACAGGCCCCGACGGCGGCAGTGCAGAAGTTTATCGAAGGCATTAATCCTACCGGCTTCATTTCTTTCAAGATTGATAGTCTTTTGTTTGCACAGAGCGAGAACGACAGCGCCATGGATCGCGCGCAAGCACTACGACGTATGGGCACCTCAGGAGCGAATGCCTATAACATCAGCGGTGTTGCGTTGGGCGGCGGTGCCAGTGCCGATGATTCCGGCAGTTTGACTGGCAAGAAACTGGGCTTGTGGTTTCGCCTGAATTCATCCAGCGGCACGAAAGACCAGACTTTACTGACGGACAAACTCGACAGCAGTCAGTTTGGTGGCAACGTCGGTATGGACTATCGTGTTGGTGATAATGCGGTCATCGGCGGCATTCTCGGCTATCGTCATTCCAGCGCAAAGTTTGGTGACGGTGGTGTTGCTGGAAAGCTGGATGCAAGCACCTTGAATCTCTCCGGTTATTTCTCAAGTTACCTGTACAAGAGTCTGTATCTCGACTCTGTAATCAACTATGGCAAAGTTAGTTACGACACACGTCGCAATGTAGCTGATTTGAGTGTGCCACCGACTGTCTATTCTCCCGACGGCAGTACGGATGGCAATACGCTGACTGGCAGTGTGGCATTAGGATATGAATTCGCCGCGAACGGTTGGACCATTACGCCATCTGTGCATTACATGTACATCGATAGCAAAATCGATGCGTTTGCAGAGAGTGGTACAGGCCCTTTTGATCTGTCCTTCGACAAGCAGCATTACACTTCGTCATCAGCGCGTCTTGATCTGAACGTGTCTTATGCGGTTAACAGCGAAAGCGCGGTGTGGTTGCCGCATGTACGTGTTGAAGCGATCAGGGAGTTTGGCGCCAATATCGATACCTTCGATGTGCGCTTTGTCAATGATCTGGGTATAACGCCTGCGCCGCTGACCGTGCAAACGGACCAACTTGACGACCAGTACTTCCGCGTATCGGCAGGTGTATCTGCTCAGTTCCGTAATGACGTGTCCGCTTATCTGGATTATCAGCAGCTGTTGAGTTTTGATGCTGTGTCATTGAGAAGCGTGGTGGCCGGTCTGCGATTGCAGTTCTGATTCGACAGACTTAACGATTCATCTTGGTTGATTGATACGGGCCAGCGTTGTATTTAGCAGCGCTGGCCAATTTTTTTCCCAGCAACATACGTGATCATAATTAGCGAAGTGTTCAACAATCGTGTCTGGATGCAAGGTTAAGTATTGATTCAGAATGCGGAAGGGGATATTGGTATCTTTGTCGGCGACAAGCGCGATGTGGTTGACCGGAATTTCTTTCATGTCCAGTGGATTCAAGGAAGATGACAGGGCTTCGTAGCCATGCAATTGCGTCCATGCGTTAGTGTCCAGATTTCCCGCAATCGTAATCACGCCATTGAGCTTTGAAAGGCGTGATGCCATCAACAATGCAAGCGTTCCGCCACCGCTATATCCCACCAGAAAGATTTTCTTTTGCGAAATGTCTGGAATGGTTTTTATGGTGTCATTAACCACGGATGCCATGCTATCCACCGTCTGTTCCGAGTAACGTGCATGCGTCCATAGCAATGGATCGCAGGCGGAGTCTTTAACATGGTTGTAGCAAGGACGAGTTAGATACCATGCTGTATACGGCGTGGCCTTGTACAGCTGATAGGCAAGTGCATGAATCGGCGTTGGATCGGCGGCAGGTCGTGTGCCATGATCCACCCAGGGTAAGCCGTCGCCTTCGATGTAGATAATTATCGTATCTTGATCAGCGCTGGGTTGGGCCGCATGCTGGTATAGACGATGTACATAATGCGATCCTTGTACTCGAATTCCCGAAGTACAGCCGCATACAATCAGCGCCAGACACAATAAGCAGAGTGTCGAGCACCAGCGGATGAAGCAAGAATATCTGTTAGTAAATGCCATAAATTGCCAGATGCAGCCATCGTCGGCTTGCTTATACTACCGCCGTCAGGCTCTATGCTTACATAGCCCTTTGCAACGAATTCGGAGATGATTCATGAAAATTGCACGTAGTGTTGTCCGGCTCGGATACTGTGCCGCAGCAGCCTTGTTGACAGCTTCATGCGCTTCGCCCTCCCAACAAGACGTAGCCGCCGCTACCAAAGGGTTGGTAAGCCGCCAGGATCTGGAAGTGGTGGACTGCCTGTTGCCAGGGCAGGTTCGCAATCTTGGTAACTCCACGTACATTACTCCGCGTCGACCCGTTCACACCACCGCAAGCGATTGTCGCATTCGTGGTGGCGAATATGTGGCCTTTGATCGTGCGAATCTGAAGACTGCATTGAAGGTGTGGATGGAAGCCGCAGAAGCAGGCGATGCAGACGCACAGAACAATGTCGCTGAAATTTATGAACGCGGCCTTGGCACCGAACCTAATTACGAAGCAGCGGTGATCTGGTATCAGAAGGCTGCTGCACAGGGCAACTCACGTGCGCAATTCAATCTGGGTACGCTGTATGAACAAGGATTGGGTGTTCCAGCCGACAAGCTGAAAGCATTGAATCTTTATCGTCAGTCATGGGGCCTTGCCGAAGATAGCGTGATTTATCAGTCAGCTGCGACACAACAACAGCAGGCCATGGTGGCGGATCTTCAAAAGCAACTAGCAGAGAAGGATGCGAAGCTGGCCTTGTTGCAGAAGCAATTGACACAGCAGGAAGGTCAGTTAGCCAAAGCACCACCTGCACAGCGCGATCCTGCGATGGTTGCCGAAGTCGCTTCGTTGAAAAAGTGGATTGCAGACTTGCAAGCAGAACGCAAGACCAGCAGCGTACAGATGGCCAGCATCTCGCAGCTGCGTACACCTACCGCACCCACAACAATTCAGCCGTCCGCCAGTTTGTCGTTGTCAGAAAGCAGAACAGTGCAGGGCATGCAGTTCGGTCGTTTCTATGCGCTGGTGATTGGTAACCAGAACTATCACAGCATCGACAAGCTTTCTACGCCAATCAATGACGTGACGCGTGCTGCAAAAGTGTTGTCAGAAAAGTATGGCTTCACCGTCCAGGTGCTGGAAGATGCCAATGACGTCAGCATGCTGAAAGCGTTGAACGATCTGAACGCGCAGCTGAAGCCTGAAGATAATCTGTTGATCTACTACGCAGGCCATGGCGAGAAATTGCAGACCGGTAAACAGGAGACGGGTTACTGGTTGCCTGTCAATGCTGATCCACCTCCACAAGACACCTACTGGGTGCCGAACGAACAGATCACCGCGCATCTCGGACGTCTGCCGGCAAAGCGCGTATTGGTAGTCGCCGACTCCTGCTATGCAGGTCTGTTGTCCAGTGACCCCAGCTATCTGTTTGTTGACAGTAAGGTAGGCTATACGATGGATTACATGAAGTTCAAGTTGCCGAAGCGCTCACGTCTGCTGTTATCATCTGGCGGTAATGACCCCGTGCTGGATATTGGTGGCGGCAACAATTCAGTGTTTGCTCGTGCATTCCTTGAAGAGATTGAATCCAATAACGGTATTCTTGCTGCGCCTGAGTTGTTCTCCCGTATTCGCAAACGTGTTAGCGCCCTGGCGGCCAACAACAAGTTTGTGCAAATGCCGGAATTTAAATCCATCAAGGGTGCGGGGCACGAAGTTGGTGATTTCTTCCTGATACCGAAGGGTATTAAAGGATGAATTCAAGGATAAGTTGATCGCATATTCATTGAAGGTGGCAGATGTTCTTTACTCATAAGCAAGTTCGCATGCCATCTGATATTGAGGCACTTCCTGGTCGCAGCACTGCGATGGAAGTGCCCGATAATCATTTTGTCAATGGTCATCGCATAACGCCACCGTTTCCCGACGGCATGCAAACGGCTGTATTCGGTCTGGGTTGTTTCTGGGGTGCAGAAAGAAAGTTCTGGCAACTCGATGGCGTGTACAGCACTGCCGTTGGTTACGGGGGCGGCTCCACGCCCAATCCAACGTACAAGGAAGTATGCAGTGGTATGACAGGGCATACGGAAGTGGTACTGGTAGTGTTTGACCCCGCAAAAATCCAATACACAACATTGTTGAAAACCTTCTGGGAATCGCACGATCCCACGCAGGGTATGCGTCAGGGAAATGATGTGGGAACGCAGTATCGATCAGCAATCTATTGTTCTAATGATGAACAACGCAAGCAGGCCGAAGCAAGCCGCGATGCCTATGCTAAATTGCTCGCGAAAGCGGGCTATGGTGATATCACTACTGAAGTAAAAGCTGCGCCACCGTTCTACTATGCTGAGGAATATCATCAGCAATATCTCGCCAAAAATCCTGATGGCTATTGCGGATTGGGTGGCACAGGCGTGAGCTGTCCCGTCGGTGTTTTGAACGCCTAACGGTCAATTAAACGATTCGATTTAATTTGCAGTCAGTTCAGTCAATCGATTTTTACGCCTGAACGTGTACACGGATTCGTGCATCGACTGCAATAACACCATCTTTATCAGCCAGTAATGGGTTGATGTCCATTTCAACTATTTCAGGATGTTCCTGCGCCATCTTTGACAGCTGAACAAGCACGGCCTCAATGGCGTCGATAGCAACTGCTGGCTGGTTGCGAAAGCCTTTCAATAGTTTTCCGATACGCGTTCTGTCAATCATGTTACGCGCAAATAGTTCGTTCAATGGTGGCAACTCCAGTGCACGATCATTGATGACTTCTACGCCCACGCCACCGTGACCAAATAGCAGCACGGGTCCAAAGGCGGGATCATGATGAAACCCAGCAATCAGTTCATACGCGTCGGGCCGATGGATCATTTCCTGAACCAGTAAACCATCAATGCGAGCATTTGGCATGCGCTGTTGAACACGCTCCAGCATATCTTTCGCCGCTTGATGCACTGCTTCAGGCGTTGCCAGATTCAGAGCAACACCACCCACATCGGATTTATGCGTGATGTCGGGTGAGAGTATTTTCAGTACACAGGGCTTGCCGATTTTTCTCGCGATGACTTGTGCTTCAGATGCTGTTCGCACTTCGTATGTAGCGATACAAGATATGTGGAACTCATTGAGCAGCTGATTGACTTTCAGTGCCGACAGCCAGCGTGATTCAGTTTTTTCTTTGCTGCAAAAGATTGGAGATGATTTCTGTACGGCGCGAGCTGGAGCAAGCGACAGTAGTTTCTGATTCCGGTGAAAACGGATGCGATGCATTATTCCCTGTACCGCAAGCTCCGGTGTGTCATAGCTGGGTACGTAATGCTGACGAATTAACTTGCGCGCTGGGTGACCAGTCTGACCACCCAGCCAGCAGGTGAAGACTGGCTTTGATGTCTGTTGCAGCATCGGCGCAACTGCGGATGCTGACTCCATGCTTCCGGTGATTGCCGTGGGGCAATTCAATACTAGCAATCCATCTACATTATTGTCATCAAGCACAATGCCCAGTGCATCCCGAAAGCGTTGCGGTGTGGCGTCGCCAATGATGTCGACAGGATTACCATGCGACCACATTGCGGGTAACACGGCGTTCAACTTGCTGATCGTTTCATCCTGTAACGTTGCCAGTGTCGCACCAGGCTCACCCGATGAATTGATTGCTACCAATGCATCTGCTGCCAATACACCGGGGCCGCCACCGTTGGTTAGAATGGCGATGCGTTCACCTTGTAGCGGTTTCGACAATGCCAGTGTTTCGGTGGCAGCGAACAATTCCTGCATGGTGTCAACGCGCAAAATGCCGCAACGACGGAACGCTGCATCGTAGACAGCATCCACACCTGCCAGCATACCGGTGTGAGATGCGGCAGCATGGGCACCCGCAGCGCTGCGGCCCGCTTTAATGGCAACGATGGGTTTGGTGCGAGCAGCGACTCGGGCTGCTTCCATGAAACGTTCCGCACTTGTAATCGCTTCGATATAGAGCAGGATCGCAGTGGTGCTGCTGTCGTTCGCCAGATAGTCAAGTACATCTGCCATATCCACGTCTGCGGTATCACCGAGCGACAAGACATGTGAGAAGCCAATGTCATGTGGTCTGGCCCAATCAATCACTGTGGTCAACATCGCACCTGACTGAGTTACAAATGCCAATGAGCCTTGTGTTGCGGCCAGATGCGAGAAGCTCGCATTCAGATGAAAGTGTGGTGATTGAATGCCTATGCAGTTCGGCCCAATGATCCGCAATTTTGTCCCTGCCACGGCGTCGAGCAGCTTTTGTTTAAACGTTGCTGCTGTCTTGTCGCCACTGGTTGTTCCTGCAGTAAGAATGACGACTGCATGCGTACCTTTGACTGCAAGCGTTTTTAGGATTCCAGGAATCGTTTCAGGCGGAGAACAAATAATCGCGAGTTCGGGCGCAACGGCAAGTTCTTCGACGTCGTGATAGCAATGCTCACCATCCAGTGATTCATATTTTGGATTGACCAGCATGAGCGAGCGTGAATCGCTGTCCAAGTATCCGGCATCCTGGAGATTTCGATACAGTACCGCACCCAATGAGCCTAAACGATGGCTTGCGCCGATCAGTGCAATGCTCTGTGGATTAAAGAAGTGATCCAGGAAATGTTGTGTCATGTATTAATGCTGGTAAATATCATCCCGTGTAAGCGGTAAATTACTGTGAGTGCCACGTCCGTTCACCGCGA
>DATAHE010000055.1:0-3545 GCA_036263355.1 Steroidobacteraceae bacterium
TTCTGCGCATGAGAAGCAGGCAAAGTATTTGATGGAACAGCAACTGGCGTTGCCTGCTTATGAGCAAGTGTTGAAAGCAGCGCATACTTTCAATCTTCTGGATGCACGTGGTTCCATCAGCGTGACCGAGCGTGCTGCCTACATTGGCCGCATCCGTAATCTGGCACGTGCTGTTGCACAGGCCTATCTCGATAGTCGTGCACGACTTGGCTTTCCTATGGCGCCACGCGACTGGGCAAATGAAGTGCTGGCAAAACTTAAAAAGCCTGTCGCGAACAATACGGCTGCCTGATTAATGAACACAGATATGAGTACGAAAAATCTTCTAGTTGAATTGTTTGTTGAAGAGCTGCCACCGAAGGCGCTCAAGACATTGGGTGAGGCGTTCAGTAGTAACTTGGTTGCTTCATTGAATGCACAGGGCCTGACAACTACCGAATCAAAAACAACCTCGTTTGCTTCACCGCGTCGTTTGGCCGCACATGTCACCGCAGTCGCCAGCAAGGCGGCTGACAAATCGCTACTACAGAAATTGATGCCTGTCTCCATTGCTTTAGATGGCAATGGCAAACCCACTGCTGCATTGCTAAAGAAGCTTTCGGCAATGGGCCTGGATGAATCTGTGCTGCCAAGATTGAAACGACAAATGGATGGCAAGGCAGAAGCATTGTTTCTCGACATCGTTGTTGCGGGTGTGGCATTAGCAACCGGATTGAATAAGGCCATTGAAGAATCGCTGGGTAAATTGCCGATACCGAAAGTAATGGCTTATCAATTGGCGGATGGCTGGAGCACGGTTAACTTTGTGCGCCCCGCACATGGCCTGATTGCATTGCACGGCAGCGATGTAGTGCCGGTATCCGTACTCGGCTTGAGCGCAGGCAACATTACTCATGGCCATCGCTTTGAAGCGAAGAGCAACAGCATCACGATAAAGGATGCAGATAGCTATGCTTCACAACTGGAAAGCGAAGGCGCAGTGATTGCGAGCTTCGCGGCACGTCGTGCTTCCATTGTCGAACAACTACGTGTGGCCGCTGGCAAACTTGACTTATCACCCATTGAAGATGAAGCGCTACTGGATGAAGTTACTTCACTGGTTGAACGTCCCAATGTGCTTACCTGCCAGTTCGAAGAAGAATATCTGCAAGTGCCGCAGGAATGCCTGATTCTGACGATGAAGGCCAACCAGAAATATTTCCCGTTGCTGGGCAAGAATGGAAAGCTGACCAACAAATTTTTGATCGTCAGCAACATCCACCCTGCAGATCCCAGTCGGGTGATTGAAGGTAACGAACGTGTGGTGCGACCACGTCTTGCTGATGCGAAGTTCTTCTTTGAACAGGATCGCAAGAAACCGCTCGAATCACATCTCGATGGTTTGAAGAAAGTGGTCTATCACAACAAGCTCGGCACCACCTTCGACAAAGTAACGCGCATTAAGCAACTGGCAGCTCAGCTGTATCCGCAATTGCCAGCGGATTCATCGAGCGCATTGTCACAGGTTGAAGAAGCAGCGATGCTATGCAAATGCGATCTGCTGACATCAATGGTAGGTGAGTTCCCCGAACTGCAAGGTATCATGGGTCGCTACTATGCATTGGCCGATGGCAAGAGCGCAGAATTCGCAGAGGCGATGCGCGAACATTATCTGCCACGCGGTGCTGGTGATGAATTGCCCAAGACAACTACGGGCATTGCGCTGGCACTGGCGGACAAGCTCGATACCATTGTTGGTGTATTCGCTATTGATCAGAAGCCAACCGGCGCCAAAGACCCATTCGGTTTGCGTCGCGCCGCCATCGGCATGCTGCGTATCATCATCGAAAGCAAATTGAATATTGATTTGCTGAAGCTGATTAATTTTGCGGTATCGATACAGCCGGTAAAGGCTGCCAACGATACAGTGGCGGAAGTGTATGAATACATCATGGAGCGCCTGCGTGGGTACTATCTGGAAGGCAGTACGCTTGATGTAACAACAGAAATGTTTGACGCGGTGCTGGCCAATCGTCCTGCCTCGCCGCTGGACTTTGATCAACGCCTGCGTGCACTACATTCCTTCCTGAAGCTGAGCGATGCACAAAGCCTCGCCGCTGCCAATAAGCGTATCAGCAACATTCTTAAAAAAGTCGAAGGCGCCATTGGTGGCGATGTTGACAAGAAGCTATTGGAGGAAGCTGCAGAGAAAGAACTTTACACACAGCTGCAAAGCGCCGAAGCAGATACAACTCCGATGTTCGCTGCACGTAACTATCAGGAGGCGCTGGCACGACTGGCAAGTTTGCGTCCCGCTGTGGATCAATTCTTTGATGGTGTGATGGTGATGGCCGATGATGTGACGATTCGCAACAATCGCCTTGCATTACTAGCGCGCTTGCGCAATGTCTTCTTGCAAGTGGCTGATCTCTCGCGCCTGCCAGGATAACGAATAGAAAGATCTTTACATGCAGTTCCTGCGATCCATTCTATTCACGACTTGCTTCTTTGCGGTCACTACCTTGTACGCAGTGATTATGCTGGTGGTGGGAACTTTCCTGCCTTATTCGGGACGTTGGGCCATTGCCCGTAGCTGGGCATGGGTGAACCTGAGTTTGCTCAAGCTGATCTGCAATCTAGGTTTTGAAGTTACCGGTGTAGAAAATATTCCGAATGAACCCAGCATCGCCATGTGGAAGCATTCGTCGACATGGGAAACAATTGCACAGGCTTGGGTTATGCCGAAGCAAGTATGGGTATTCAAGCGCGAACTATTGATGATCCCGATTGTTGGCTGGGCATTACGCCTGATGCGACCGATTGCGATCAATCGTGCAGGTGGCGGTAACGCATTGCGTCAAGTCGTTGCTCAAGGCAAGGAACGCATTGCATCAGGATGCTGGGTAGTCATCTTTCCCGAAGGTACTCGCATGAAAGTTGGCGAAACGCGTCGCTATGGTTTAAGTGGCGCCATACTCGCGAGCGAAACATCACTGAAAATTATTCCTGTTGCACACACTGCGGGATACTTCTGGCCGCGACGTGGCTGGCTGAAGAAACCCGGCGTCATCAAGGTGATCATCGGCAAGCCCGTCGAAGCCGGTGGTCGCGAGCCGCAGGTCATCAACAATGACATTCAAGCGTGGATGGAAAAGACGGTTAGCGAGAATGCACCGACGACTTAACTTCCGACATCACTTCATCCAGTGATGGATTGGCTTTGGCGCGACCATGCACGAAGACGATAGGCAATTCTCCATTCATGATTGTATTGATTCGATCAGCTTCACTTTGATCCTTAAGACTACTGAAGCTGACGTTATGCGTGCGTTGAACAGAGACGTTCTCTCTGGGTAACGACTCGAATAAACGATCAGCACGCTGCGCTTCTTCATGCGGGCAGTTTTCAGCAGCGACAACATAAACTATCTTGACGTCCTGACTGTCTGGGGTTGGAACCTCAACGAATCCGTTTGTATTGGTCAGAGCTTGCAACTGCTTTGCAGTTTGATGTTGCTGCCAATAATGATATCCGCCATAGGCAGCACAGAGCACAACGATCAATT
>DATAHE010000056.1:0-4715 GCA_036263355.1 Steroidobacteraceae bacterium
AAGATTCACTGGCATAGGTGTTGCTGCCATCGGGACCACATACCCACACGCCATAATTGATGGACTCACCAATAGCGCGATATAACGCCTCGCTCTTGCGCAGCTCTTGCTCGGCAATCTTTTGCCTGGTCACATCAATGATCAAACCGGACATCAATTTTGGTTTACCGGTTTCATCCAGATGCACCATGCTACGCGTCAAGATGTGACGAATGCCGCCATCACGACGAACAATACGAAACTCGGAAGAATGACTTGATCCTTCCACCGGTAAGGACTGCCGTTGCATCATGGCAGGCAAGTCATCGGGATGGATGTATTGCAGGAAGAAATCCATTCCGCCACGTACTTCCTCGGTGCCATCGAATCCATACAGTGCAGCAAGATTACGATCACATATGTATTGCTGAGATTCTGAGTCCCATACCCAGCTGCCAATTTCAGCTGCGGCCATGGTGCTTTCCAAGCGCGTGTTGGCGCGAGCGAGCGCCGCTTCCGTCGCCTGTCGTGTCAGCACTTCGCTTCGCAGCGCCATGTTGGATTGTTCCAGCGACTGGGTGCGCAACTGCACTTCGTCCAGCATGCGATTGAATGCTTCCACTACCACGCCGAATTCATCATCACGACTTTTCCATGCGCGAGGTGAATAGTCGCGGTGCTGAATGATCTGCTGCGCCACTTCGGAAATCGCATCGAGAGGATCGGTGATCACGCGCTGCAAGGTTGCGGACAACGTCAAGGCAACTGCCATGGCTACCAGTGTCACCAGTGCAAAGATGCCGATATAAGCCTGAATGCGGCCACTAATATCGTAATGAGCACGCAGATAAACCGTACCCAGCCATTCATTCTTCTGCGTGATGGGTTGCACAACAATGACGTACTCACCGGACATTTGCGTCACCGGATGAGTGCCAGACAGTTGTCGTGGCGGCGCTTTCTCATCAGGTCTTACATAGTCGGCAAATAATTTCCCATCAGGCAGGTAGAGCGCGGCAGAAGAAATGGCATCGTGTGCCTGCAACGCTGCCAGGCTGCGCATCGCTGCCTTGTGATCGTCAAAGGCCATGGAGGGGGCAATCGACAATGCAAGAATGCTGGCTTCGGTGGAAAGATCTTCGGCCCAGTTTTGCCGGTAGTTATTAAGATCGTGCATCAGCAGCGCAACGTCCGCGACCAGTAATGCACTGGCCGTGGAGATAAGCACTACACGCATTACCTTTCTGCGTATCGATCCAGCTGGATTTCTGAAAAAGGAAAACATGATGTCAGATAGCTCAAACGTCACACGACAGTACAGGGACTATGGCGATGACACTCATGGCGTTGCTCCTTCCGTACACTGAGTGTTCAACAAGGCCGGGGTTTTGGTGACGCGACAGTTGCTTTCACGCCGCGGGCGATTGCTAGCAACGCGTACGGCAACTGACAGCAGTTCTGGTGCAATGCGCATGCCGGGACGTTCAACGGCAGCGATGGAGGCTTCAAAACGGATTCGATTATCGACTTCCAGAAAATTGATGGCGCTGCCGGCATCCAGCGCATCGGGTTTGCTGGTCACAATCAATACCGGATGAGTGTTGATGCTCGCAATGAACTTGCGCAGATCACCTTTGAAAGACGGCCCGATGTAAAGCATCTGCGCATCGCCGATATCAGCAGGGTTCTTTATCTTGCGCACCTGCGATGGCAGATTCTTGATTGAGCGCGTCGATAAAAAACGTCCAAGATCATCAGCCACATCATCATCATCAAGTACCGCAATGGTAAAGCGGGTAATACGACTGTCCAGTGGCCAGTCTATATATCCAGTGAACCGATACAGATAGGCTGCTTTAACTTCTGCTTCGGAATACTTGTCCGCACCGGCAGCAGAGTTGCAGGCCAGCATCGAGAAGATGCATACACAGGCCGAAGCCAGTGCGGTCAGTGCTCTAGAAGTTCCAGCGAGCATTGATGCTGACACTCCTTGCAATCTCGGAGCCGATGGAGGCGGCGTATTCTGCATGGCGATCATGCAGCAAGTTGTTACCGCTCAGGGAAACTTCAGTGCTATGCGTAACCTGCCATGCAATGTGTGCGTTCAGTTCATAGTAAGAAGCGAACGCAGGGCTGGGTAACGAACTGACATAGCGCAGTTGCATTTCGGCGTTAACTTTATTGCTGAACATGAATGACGACCTGAGCATGGCCTGTAGCGATGGATCATTGCCCGCCTGTTCAATGCCACCGACTTTGCTGGAACCCGGTTTAAAGCGCAATTGCTTGCGTAGATACCGCAGTCCCGGTGTCAATCGCCAACGGTCCGTCGCCTGCCAGTTCGCCCAGGTGACCACACCGTAGGTGTTACCTTCCATCAGATTGCCCCAGCGCAAAGGAAAGAAAGAAGCGCTGGAGATGGGTTCGATCGTGCGCAGGTTGTCGTACACGTTGTAGAACGCAGAGACGACACACGATAACTGCTCAAACGGTTCGCCACGATAGCCCAGTTCATATGCTGTTACTCTCTCAGGTTTGAAAGAGGGATTGCCCGTCAGTAGCGCAACATTGTTGACGCGTTCTTCAACATCAGTATCAAATGGAGTGGGTGCGCGGATGGCTTGCGACGCGCCTGCCCATAGCAGGGTGCTATTGCTGCGTTGCCACGCAAGCCGCAGATCGGGTTGTAGCGCCCAGCCGGAGTAAGGGTCGTCTTCCAGCTTGAGGCCAGCGGTCAGTTCAAGTGTTCTGCTGAGCAAAACAGTGTCCTGTGCAAACAGGTTGCCCAGCGTCAATGTCCGAGCGCTCGGCAGGAATAACAGTGATGTTGAATTGCCGATCCGGTAATCATTAATGCGTTCGCCCGCACCCCAGACTACTCGATGTGCTGTGCCAAATTTTTTGCTCTGCTGAATTTCCACATCATAGGTTCGCAGGATAAAACCCACTCCGCCCACTGGCTCCTGCCGCTGTGTCAGGTCGTAATAACCTTGCATCTGGAATTCTGAATCCTGGCTGTAGTGCCGCCAGCGGGTCACTACATTGGCGCCGGTAATGTCCAGACTCTTCAGCGTTGCCTGGTTTTCTCTTGCACGATAAGCATCGCTTTGCAGCGTAAATGAATCATGCCTGTTGTCCCAGTCGTAACGAAATCCGATTTGTGATTTTGACCAGTCATCATTGGCGTCACTACCGTCGTTTTTTTGCGCCGAGTCGCGTCGAAATGCTTTGCCATAAACACGGAAAGCGGCATTGCCAAGATCAGTGCCATAACGTACTGCACCAATGCGTTCAGATGTGCCGAGGCTTGCACTTGCTACGGCACTGTCCGTTACTTGTGCAGACCGGGTAATAATGTTGATGACGCCATTCATTGCATTGGCGCCCCACAGGGTTGCACCCGGTCCACTGATCACTTCAATACGATCAATGTCTTCCATCATCACATCCTGTGAATCAAAGTACATGCCGGAGAACAATGGCGAGTACACACTGCGTCCATCAATCAACACCAGCAGCTTGTTTGAAAAGTTTTGCAGATCGGAGTTACCGCCAAGACCATTGGCAGCGGCAACATAGTTGCTGGCGCCCAGCTGCGTCATCAGGATGTTTGGCGCAAGACGCAATGCTTCTGGAATGCTGGTGGCGCCAGAGCGCATGATCTCATCGTGAGTGATGACATACAGTACGGCGGGAGCAGCACGCAGTTGCTCCGGCCTCTTTGATACGGAAGTGACTTCGACATTGGCCAATTCCTGCAAGGTCATGCGGGCAAGCGGTTCAACGGCAACAATTTCAGCGGTGACGGTTGCCGGAAGTGCAAGACCTAATGCCAATGCGGGCAGTATCAATGCACGCGGAGGCCACGCAGCAGAGGCGAGTTTGTCTGCTCGTAGATGAAGCCAGGTTTCAACCGCACCTGTGCTTTTCATGGCATCGTCGCCGCTTGCTGCTGGGTGAAGTGCACCTGTGTTCGCGGCAATCTGACGATAAGGTCGGTGCCGTTTGTGCCAGCATCATGCTGTACGGAAATTTCTCCACCATGTAGGCGAACTAATCCGCAGACAAGATACAGACCAAGATCCAGGTCCTTGCCCAGCTGTCGTGTGAATTTTCCATCCAGACAATCGCGAATGGCGCGCTGAATAGCCTCTGGCATAAAGCTGGTGTTGCGGATGATCACGTCGATATCGGTTTCATGCGCTACAGTCTGTAACTGCAGTGGTCGGCCTGACTCGGTGTACTTGGCGACATGATTCAGCAGATTGGAGAACACTTTAATCAACATATGTTTGTCGCCACTGACGCGAAGCAGCGTATCTGGCTCTTCGACAACGAAATTATGTTGCCTGTTTTCCAGGGCTGGTTTAGCTGCGAGCATGCTGGCGGCAATCACATCTTTTAGTGATACGGGTTGGCGGCGTATCTCAAGTCGTTCGCGGCGCAAGCGCGAGACGTCCAGCAGATCATCGAGCAATTGTGCGAGATAGCCAATCTGTCTGGTTAGCGCGTCACGTGCCGTCGCCATCATTTGCGGGCGATCAACAGCCTTGTTTAAAACTTGTGCGGCTGCAGCCAGTGCGCTGAACGGATTGCGCAATTCATGTGCAATGGTGGCAAGGAATTCATCATGGTGCTTTTCAACTTCTTCATAAGAGCGTTCTGCAAAAATCAGCACCGCATCGCCTTGTTCCAGCCTGAGTGGTTGTAACTGATAGTTGAAGTAGCCTTCGTGA
>DATAHE010000057.1:0-4435 GCA_036263355.1 Steroidobacteraceae bacterium
CGCAACACTTTGTCAATTCCGACAAGCGCATGGTGGTGACACGCGCTGATCCCACGCAACGTATTGTTTACGAGATTAATGGCATGCCAGCGGGCCGTGAGTTCGCGCGCCTGGTGGGATTGCAGATGGATGAATTAACACCGCTGATCTTTGCGACCTATCCTGTGGTGGTGCGGGTAGGTGGTGAATACTTTGTGCGTTCCATCGCCAAAGTTAATCCTGATGAAAGCCTCGTTTTCTTCTGCGCCATTGATGAAGGCATCGTGCTGACCATTGCTAAAGGCATCGATCTGGTTGAGAACCTTGCTACCGCCTTCTCGCAGGTGCGCGATGAGATCGGTGATCCACAATTGGTGCTGGGGTGCGATTGTATCCTGCGTCGACTCGAAACCGAACGTACTGGTGTTAAAGAAGCAGTCGGCAAGATATTTGCCGACAACAACGTCATCGGCTTTGCCACCTACGGCGAACAATTCAACTCCATGCATGTGAACCAGACCTTCACCGGCATTGCCATTGGAAGCCGAACTCACTGATGAATTCGCCAGCCTTCAACGCACCGGAAGACATTGATTACCAGGCTCGCTGTGTCGAGCTGGAAGAAACGGTTGCGCGCATGACGCGCATCAATGAAGCATTGATGGATCGTGTTGAACGCAGCATGGACATGCAGGGCAATTCATTCTCGCTGTTTCAAGCAGCGAATGCGCTGGAAGCAAAAGTGCGCGAGCGCACCAAGGCATTGAAGGATGCCATGCACCAGCTGGAGCAGACCAATTCCGAGTTGATGAAGTCGAATGAAGCCGCTCAGGCTGCCAATCGCGCCAAGTCAGAATTTCTTGCCACCATGAGCCACGAAGTGCGTACGCCAATGAATGGTGTGCTGGGCATGACGGAGATACTGCTGAATACGCAGCTCGATATCATGCAACGCAAGGCGGCTGAAACCATTCATCGGTCAGCCATATCGTTGTTGCAGATCCTCAATGACATTCTCGATTTCTCGAAGATTGAAGCGGGCCGCATGACGCTGGAAGAAACAGCGTTCAGTCTCCGCAATGAAACCCAGCAATCGCTCGCGCCGTTTTATGAGCAGGCGGCAGCCAAGCAATTGCTGTTGACCTTTGATTGTTCTGATCACATGCCGTCTACTGTCATTGGCGATCCGGGACGGTATGTGCAGGTGCTGATCAATCTTGTTGGCAATGCCATCAAATTCACCAAGCAAGGTTCGGTCACGGTGCGGTTGCGACTGGAGAGTTCCGATGCAGCGTCGCATGTGTTTCGCTGCGAAGTGCAGGACACGGGCATTGGCATCAAGCCCGATGTCATTGCGAAGTTATTCAGCGCCTTCACGCAGGCAGATAGCTCCACCACACGGCAATTTGGTGGCACGGGACTGGGTCTTGCCATTGTGCGTCGTCTCTGCGAATTGATGGGCGGCAGCTGTGGCGTTACCAGCAACCACGGCAATGGTTCCTGCTTCTGGTTCACCATCAGGGTTAAACGTGATCTCGACGTTGAGTTGAATGCAAAGCGCGTAGATGACATTGCAACACTGCCTGTCCCTGCCAGCATGATTCATGTGCTGATCGTTGAAGACAATCCGCTCAATCAGGAAGTCGCTCTCGCCATGCTGGAAACCATGAACTGCATGTGTACCGTAATGGAGAACGGCGCAGCGGCGCTGGAGGCGCTCAAGAAGCCCAATAATTTCGACATAGTGTTGATGGATTGCCAGATGCCGGTGATGGATGGCTATCAGGCAACCACCTTGTTCCGTGAGTATGAATCTTTCCATCATGCAGCGAAGCGATTGCCTGTGGTTGCGTTAACCGCCAATGCCATGCAAGGCGACAGGGATCGATGTTTGCTGGCAGGGATGGATGATTTTCTAAGTAAACCATTTCGCATGAAAGATCTGCGCGAAACCATCACGAAATGGAATCCACGGCATATCGCGCAGCTTCAGCCTGGCCCGGAGACATTGTGATGAGTGTTGCTACGCAACTGGATGAAGAACAGCTCGCGACGTTGCGCATGTTGCGCAACGGGCAATTACTGAGCGGCCTGATTCGTACTTACCGTTCGCAGACCGAACAGCAGCTGGTTAATATCCATTCGGCACTGGATGCGCGTGATGGCACCGGTGTGGCCAGCATTGCGCATTCACTGAAGTCGGCAAGTTTTTCACTGGGCGCAACGCGCATGGGTCAATTGAGTGCTGCACTGGAAAGTGCCGCGATACAACGCGACCTCGATCAATGCCAGAGTATTGTCACTGCATTGCAGGAGAGTTATGGCGCGCTCCTGCCGGAACTTGCGAAAGAGGAACGGACATGAAACATCCGGCTGACAATAAAGAACAGGGCAGCATTCTGGTAGCCGATGACGACGACATGTTGCGCATGCTGGTGTCCAGTGTGCTGACCGATGTTGGCTATAACGTATTAACGGCAAGCGATGGTGCTGAAGCGCTGGAGCTGTTTGCAGAACACAACATCGATTGCGTTGTTACTGATGTCAACATGCCACGCATGAATGGCTTTGAACTCACGGCTGCGATTCGCGTCATGCCTGGCGGTGAACGTGTGCAAGTTCTGTTCATGACAGGCTCGGATGATTACGAATCGATTCAGCGTGCATATGAAACAGGCGCGAATGATTTCTCGCCAAAGCGAATCAATCCCATGTTGCTGGTTGAGCGCGTACGATTCCTCTTTAAAGCGCAACAGACACAGGATTCGCTGCGATTAAGCGAGCAACGTTTGTCTTATGCACAACGTCTTGCACAACTGGGGCACTGGGAGCGCACTCTGGACGGCAAGACGGTGGCGGTATCGCCTGTCGTGTGTGCACTGCTGGAATTGCCTGATAACAGTAACCTGACATGGGATGCGCTATGCAAGCAGGTTCATCCCGATGACGTGGAGATGGTGCAACGTGAATTGCGACAGGCCATTGCACAGCACACCGTCTATCGCTTTGAGCATCGTTACATTGCGCGCAACAGCGTTACCAAAGTGCTGCGGCATCAGGGTGAAGTGGTCGCTACTGATCTGCCCGGAGAATGGGTGGTACGCAGTACCTTGCAGGATGTCACTGAACGTCGCGCGCAGGAAGATCGCATTCACTTCCTCGCCTTCCATGATCCACTCACTTCATTGCCCAATCGCGAACTCGCATTGCGTGCACTGGATTCCGTTATCTCTGACCACTCACGTGAGCATCAGCACATTGCCGTGTTCGCGGTGGGCCTCGATGACTTTGGTCGCATCAACAGTTCCATGGGTCAGGCCGTGGGCGATACGGTATTGAAAGCGGTCGGTGATCGTCTACGTGCACAGGTGCGTGACTCGGATCATGTGCTTCGTACTGGCGAGCTGCGAGAGATGACCAATGGTTGTCTGGTCGCCCGTACCGAAGGTGATCGATTCTTATGCGTGGTGACCAATCTGCAATTGAGCGAGGCTGCCATCAGCATTGCCAAGCGCCTGCAACGCGCTGTGGCTGCGCCGCTGATTATGGGCGATGCCGAATTAACTCTGTCATCGACCATTGGCGTCAGCCTCTATCCCAATGACGGTGTGAGCGCGACAGAATTGATTGATCGCGCATTTGCTGCGTTACTACATGCGAAAGGACAAAAAGGCAGCTGTCAGTTCTTTGCTTCCGAGATCAGTGATCGTGCGCGACAACGCCTGACACTGGAAACGGAATTACGCCATGCACTGGATGAAAAGCAGTTTGAATTGTTCTATCAGCCACGCCTGTCGCTAAAGGATTATCGCGTTCATGGTGCGGAAGCATTGGTACGCTGGCGGCATCCAACACGTGGTCTCGTCGGTCCGGGTGACTTTATTCCACTGATGGAAGAGATGGGACTGATTACAGCATTGGGCAATCAGGTGATCGACATGGTTGCCCACCAAGTGACGCAATGGTGCCAGCAGGGCTGGGACGATTTCCGTGCTTCATTCAATGTCTCGCCATTGCAATTCGTGAATAGCGATGTGGTGGCAGAAGTGGATGCGGCATTGAAACGCGCCAATGGCCTGCATAAATATCTCGAAGTGGAAATTACCGAGAGCACATTGTTATCGCAGCCAGAAACGGTCAGCAATATATTGCAGGCATTCCGCGAGCGTGGCATTCGCGTGGCGCTGGATGATTTCGGAACGGGTTTCTCGTCACTCAGCTACCTTCGCAAGCTGCCTCTAGATGTACTCAAGATTGATCGCAGCTTTGTGGCAGACATTGGGCTGTCGCATAACGGCACAACACTTGTCGATGCCATGTTGTTCATCGCACGGGCGTTAGGATTGGATTGCGTGGCGGAAGGTGTGGAGCTGGATACACAACTTTCATTTTTGACGTTGCAGAAGTGCAAGGAAGCGCAGGGTTACCTGATCGCGAAACCCATGCCTGCCAGTGA